>CALGOD010000578.1 GCA_937957845.1 uncultured Nocardiopsis sp. | reverse complement strand
CGTCGACCCGGAGGCCGACGCACCCCTCCTGCACGGTTGGCTGGTCCACCCCAAGTCCCGTTTCTGGCTCATGTCCGACGTCACCGTGGACGACGTCGCCCGCGGTTACCGACGGATGGCCGCCTCCGAGCACGAGCACGCCTACGTCGGGGAGTGGCGCGGACGGCCCTGCTTCCTGGTGGAGCGCTACGCACCCGCTCACAGCGAACTCGCCGAGCACTACACGGTGCTGCCCGGCGACGCGGGCATGCACTTCCTGGTGGCCCCCACCGACACCCCCGTCCACGGTTTCTCCCGCGCCGTCATCACCACCGTGATGGAGCTGATGTTCTCCGATCCCACCACCGAACGCGTCGTCGTCGAGCCGGACGCGCGCAACCACGCCGTCCACGTGCTCAACGCCGCGATGGGCTTCCAGGTCGTCGCGACCGTCGACCTGAAGGACAAACAGGCCTACCTGAGCACGTGTACCCGTGAGCAGTTCCGCTCCGCCCTCGCCGCGGAGGAGACGCACACAGCAGGAGACAGCAGATGACCACGCACGCACCCGACACCGTGTCCGGCCGGAGTACCGCGGACCCGTCGGCTCCGCGGGTCGGCCTCCCCTCGGGCGCCCCGTTTCCGGTACACGACCTGGAGGACCCGGCGTCGGTGACCGCCCACCTGTCACCGAGGACGTGGGAGGCGGCCAACCGGCTGCTGGTGCGCAAGGCCCTGGCCGAGTTCTCCCACGAGAGACTGCTGAGTCCCGAACGTGGTGACGACGGCCTGTACTCGCTCCTCAGCGACGACGGCACCGTCGAGTACCGGTTCGCCGCACGTGTCATGGCCCTGGAGCACTGGCGGATCGACGCCGACAGCATCGTCCGGCGCGACCTGCGGCGTGACGGTGCCCCCCTGCCCTTGGACGCGCTCGACCTGGTCCTGGACCTTCGCGGGTCCCTTCCCCTGGGAGAGAACGTCCTGCCCGTCTACTTGGAGGAGATCACCAGCACCCTGGCGAGCAGCGCCTACCGCATGTCCGTCCCCGCGCTCGACGCCGCCGAGCTGGCACAGGCGGACTTTCAGCGGATCGAGGCGGGGATGACCGAGGGTCACCCGTGCTTCGTCGCCAACAACGGCCGTCTGGGATTCGACGCGGTCGAGTACCACGCCTACGCCCCCGAGGCGGCCTCCCCCGTGCGTCTGGTGTGGGTCGCCGCCCGACGGGAGCGCACGGTGTTCACCTGCTCTCGGGACACCGACCGTGACGGGCTGCTGCGGGAGGAGCTGGGCCCCGATGTCCTGGCGTCCTTCTCCGCCCACCTGGCCGGGTTCGGGCTGGACCTGGACGACTACCACCTGATCCCGCTCCACCCGTGGCAGTGGTGGAACCGCCTGGCGGTCACCTTCGCCGCCGACGTGGCCCGCCGCGATCTGGTGTACCTGGGGCACGGTCCGGACGAGTACCAGGCACAGCAGTCCATCCGCACCTTCTTCAACACCTCGCAGCCGCGGCGCCACTACGTCAAGACGGCACTGTCGGTACTGAACATGGGCTTTCTGCGCGGGTTGTCGGCGGAGTACATGGAGGCGACCCCCGCCATCAACGACTGGGTCGCCGGACTGTTCGCCGACGACCCCGTCCTGAGGGGGACGGGCGCCGAGATCCTGCGCGAGCGGGCGGCGGTGGGCTACCGGGCCACGCACTACGCGCGGGCGGCGCCGAAGGGGTCGCCCTACCGGAAGATGATCGCGGCGCTGTGGCGCCAGAGCCCGGTCCCCTTGCTGAACCCGGGCGAGCGCCTGGCGACGATGGCCTCCCTGTTGCACATCGACGCGGAGGGGCGTTCACTGGCGGGGGCGCTCATCGACGAGTCCGGACTGGAGCCGGCCGACTGGCTGCGCCGCTACCTCGACGCCTACCTCGTCCCCCTCCTGCACTCCTTCTACGCTCACGGCCTGGTGTTCATGCCGCACGGTGAGAACGTCATCCTCGTCCTACGTGACGGAGTGCCCGAACGGGTCCTGTTGAAGGACATCGCCGAGGAGGTCACGGTGATGGACGACCGGACGCCCCTGCCCGCCGGGGTCGAGCGCATCCGCACCGAGGTGCCCGAGGACGTCCAGGTGCTGTCCCTGTTCACCGACGTCTTCGACTGCTTCCTGCGCTTCTTGAACGGCATCCTCGCGGGGGAGGGCACGCTGGACGAGGACGCCTTCTGGGGCACGGTGGCCGCCTGCGTCGCCGACTACCAGTCCTCGCACCCCCACCTGGCCGACCGGTTCGCACGCCACGACCTGTTCGTGGAACGCTTCCCGCTCTCGTGTCTGAACCGCCTCCAGTTGCGGAACAACCGCCAGATGGTCGACCTGCAGGACCCCTCGTCCGCACTGCAGTTGGTCGGCACGCTGGACAACCCGATCGCCCCGTTCCGCCCCCGCGACGGGGTGCGGTAAGGCCATCGCGCGGGTACGGGCCCGCCGTCCCCACCGGGTGGGGGACGGCGGGCCCGTCGCTCCGGGCGGCCGACAACGCCCACCGGCCGCTGCGCGCCGAGTCGTGGGAACCGGACGCGGAGCGGGGCCGCCCCACCCTGGAGGGAGGGGAGAGGACGGTGTTCCAGGCGGGAGGGGTCTTCGGCCTGTTCACCGGCAGGGAACCCGACACCGGGCGGATGCTCGCGCACTGTCGGGAACCGCCGACACGGAGCCGACCGGAGGGCTCAGACGGCCGACCAGCCGTTGTCGACCGGCAGGATCGCGCCGCTGATGTTGCTCGCGGCGTCCGAGGCCAGGAAGACGATGGCCGCGGCGAGCTCCTCGGCCCTGGCGATCCGGCCGACGCCGGCGGCGTACGCACCGATGACGGTCGGGCCGTCGGGGGCGGGGGCGGCGTCGATGCCGATGGAGGTGGCGGTGCCGCCGGGGGCGACCGCGTTGACCCGAACCCCCTTGTCCCGGTACATGACCGCGGTGGACTTGACCAGGCCGACCACGCCGTGTTTGGCGGTGGTGTAGGCGGTCCCGGCGGCGCTGCCCCGCAGGGAGGCCTCCGACGCGGTGAACACGATCGATCCGGCGCCCCGCTCCACCATGTGCGGCAGGACGGCGCGGGTCAGGAGGAAGGGCGCGGTCAGGTTGACGCGGAGGAGGCGTTCCCAGACGGCGTCGGTGACGTCGGCGGTGGCGGACAGGTCGTCCATGATCCCGGCGTTGTTGACCAGGACGTCGATGCCGCCCAGACGGTCGACGGCCGTCGCGACGACCTCGTCGACCACCTGACCGTCGCTGAGGTCGCCGATGACGGTCTCGGCCGTTCCACCGCCCGCGCGGATCTGCTCGGCGGTGCTCGCGGCGGTGTCGGCGTCCAGGTCGGCGACCAGGACTCTGGCGCCCTCCTCGGCGAAGCGCAGCGCGCTCGCCCTGCCGATGCCGGAGCCCGCTCCGGTGACGATGACGTTGCGGTTTCGCAGCCCTGAGTCGATCACGGTGGTTCCTTTCGGGCCGTGCGGGTCGCTTCGGAGAACACGACCAGGGGGCGCACCGCCACCTTCTCGTCACCCTACGACTATTTGTCAGTAAGTGACAAATAATATTGTGATAAGCCCGGGACCAGCCGACAGTAGGGTGGGGCCGTTTCGGGGACGGCACGAGAGGATGGCTGTGGCCGAGCAGGCGAAGACCGTTCCTCGGTCGGGGCGGGGACGTCCGCCCATGACCGAGCGGCGTAGGGAGGCCGTGCGCCTGGAGATCGCGCGTGCCGCGGTCCGACTGTTCACCGAGAAGGGGATCGCGGGCACCACCGGTGACGACATCGCGCGGGAGATCGGCATCTCCACGCGCACCCTGTGGCGCTACTTCCCCAACAAGGAGAGCTGTGTACGGCCCCTGCTCACCGAGGGCCTGCGCACCATGGCCGGATATCTACGCGCCTGCCCCCCGGACACTCCGCTCCTGGAGTACCTGGAGCGCGAGCGCGTCTTCGACCACGACGAGCCGCTCGTGCACGGCCCGGTGATCGACCTGATCAGGATGACCCGGAACGAACCCGACCTCATGGCGGTCTGGTTGGAGGTCCACCACTCGGCCGAGTCGGTGTTCGCCGAGATCCTCGCCGAGCGCACCGGCACCTCCCCCGACGACCTGGCGGTCCGCATCCAGGCCGCCACCCTCAACGTGGCACTGCGTCTGGCCGCCGAGGAACAGGTCCGCCTCTCCCCTGGGGGGCGACGTCCTTGGGCGGACGGCCCGGGGGCCCTGGTCCGCACCGCTCTCACCGTCGCCGCCCGGGGCCTGCCCGCGTTCGGGCCCGAGGGTGGCGCCTGAAGGACTCGTGCACCGGTTCGCCCGGCCCCGGAACCATGGCCGAGGTGTGCCACTGGGGAATCCGGGTAGCCGCGATAGCACGCATGGCGTCGGTGCGAGGGAGAAGTGTCGATGCAGGTCAAGGACAGCGTGGCCGTGGTGACGGGTGCCTCCAGCGGGATCGGGCGGGCCACCGCCCTGGCTCTGGCACGCCGGGGCGCCTCGGTGGTGCTGGCCGCCCGGAGCGAGCGGGCGTTGGAGGAGGCCGCCGAGGAGTGCCGCTCCCGTGGTGGACGGGCGGTGGCGGTGATCACCGACGTGACCGACCCCGAGGACGTCGAGGATCTCGCGCGACGCACGGTGGAGGGGTTCGGTCACATCGACGTGTGGGTCAACTGCGCGGCGGTGTCGCTGTTCGGTCCCTTCACCGAGGTGCCGCTGGAGGACTTCCGCCGCGTGGTGGAGGTCAATCTCATGGGATACGTGCATGGCGCCCGGGCGGCACTGCCCCGTTTCCGGGACCGGGGGCGCGGCGTGCTCATCGACGTCTCCTCCATCGTGGGCGTCGTGGCCCAGCCCTACACCCACGCCTACGGGGCCTCGAAGTTCGCCGTCCGCGGCCTGAGTTCCTCCCTGCGACAGGAGCTGGCGCTGGAAGGGGCAGACGGGATCCACGTGTGCACCGTGCTGCCGGGTGCGGTGGACACCCCGATCTTCCAGCACGCGGCCAACTACACCGGACGCAAGGTGTTGGCGATGCCTCCGGTCTACACCCCCGAGAGAGTGGCCCGCACCATCGTGGGCGTGGTGCGCAGACCCCGCGGCGAAGTCGTCGCGGGACCGGCCCGGGGCCTGGTCTCCCTGGCACGCAGTGCGCCGGAGAAGGCCGAGCGCGTCATGCGCGACCAGGTCGAACGCTCCCACCTGTCCCACACCGAGTCAGCCGAGCACGGCAGTGGCAACCTGTACCGGCCCGAAGGCGGCAGCGTCCACGGAGGCTGGCACGGCGGTCGACGCACCGCCGTCCGTCGACTGGTCACCGCGGGTATGCTCGGCGGGGCCGCGGTGGCACTCGCCCGCAGGAGCACACGACGGGAGCGGAGACGGCGCCCGGGTCCTCTGCGCGCGGTGCTGACCCGCTGATCGTCCTCCCGAACTCCGGAGGTCTCAAGGCCCGGCCATGGCCGGGCCTTCGCCCTTCCTTGACCGGACGGGAACCCGCCCAGCACAGCGGATGCGTGCCCTGCGAGGACCGCAGAGGGCGGCTGGTTGTTCTTCCCGGCGGAATGAGATTCAAACCACCAATTAGCACCTCGTTGTCCAAAACGTTACTTTTTCGCCTAGTCTGAGGCGCGATGTGACGTCAACCGGACGTCCGCGCAGCTCAGAGGAGTTCTCCCTTGACCCTTGGACG
>CALGOD010000577.1 GCA_937957845.1 uncultured Nocardiopsis sp. | reverse complement strand
CCGTGCACGTGGACCAGTACGGCGGAATGGCCCGCAAGCCCTGACCCGTCCACGGGGATCCCGCAGGAGCACGGAGGCCGGGCACCGGTATCGGGCGTCGTCGCCCGGCCTCACGAAGGACATCCCTCCCCCACACGCGCGGTGTACCCGCCGACGCCCCTCAGCGGGTACGGGCCCACACGCCGACCGGCCTCACCGTCCGACGCTCGCGGGATCCGCGGCGGCCCTCACCGCCTCCCTGGCCCGTTCCGCGCCCGAAGCGGCCAGCGCCACCTCGGCCAGACCTCGGCACCGCTCCCGGGTGTGCAACGCCAACGCGTGGCGCACGGCGGCCAGCGCGGACGCGGACATCGACAGGCTGGTCGCGCCCAGTCCCACCAGTACCAGGGCCAACAGCGGATCGGAGGCGGCCTCACCGCACACGCCCACCGGGCGGCCCGAGCGCTCGCCCGCCTCGCCCACGGCCCCCACCAGTCGGAGCAGTGCCGGCTGCCAGGGGTCGAGCAGGTCGGGCAGTGCGCCCAGAGTCCGGTCCACGCCCATCGTGTACTGCGCCAGGTCGTTGGTGCCGATGGACACGAAGTCCACCAGGGGCAGAAGCCTGTCGGCGAGCAGCGCCGCTCCGGGCACCTCGATCATCACGCCGGCGTCGGAGATCCCGGCCTCGCGCGCCAGGGCGACGAACTCGGCGGCCTCGTCCGGTGTGGAGACCATCGGCGCCATGACCCTGACCCGTGCCGAGCTCCTCCCGGAGGCCGCGGCGATGGCGGTGAGCTGTTCGGTGAGCAGCTCCGGATGCAGCCGTGACGTGCGAAAGCCCCGGACACCGAGCGCCGGGTTGTCCTCCTGTCCGGTGGGTGCGAAGGCCAGCGGTTTGTCGGAGCCCGCGTCCAGGGTCCGGACCGTGACGACACGTCCGGCGAACGCCTCGAACAGGGCCGTGTAGGCGTCGGTCTGTTCCCCGATCGAGGGCGGCTCGGTCCGATCCAGGAACAGGAACTCGGTGCGCAGCAGTCCCACGCCCTCGCTGTCGTGCGCTCCCGCCTTGTGCGGATCCCCCTCCCCGACGTTGAGCAGGAGCGGGATCGCCACGTCGTCCGCGGTCCGACCAGGCCCGGTGGAGCCCGCGAGCAGCGCGCGCGTGCGTTCGGCCCGCCGGCGCAAGCGGTCGGCGGACTCCTCGTCGGGTTCGACCAGGACCGTCCCCTCGTCGCCGTCGACCGCCACCCGGACCCCGTCGGCCAACCCTTCCGCTCCCCCACAGCCCACCACCGCCGGAATGCCGAGCGCCCGGGCCAGGATGACCGTGTGACTGGTGGGACCGCCATGGCGGGTGACGATGCCCAGCACGCCGCCGGGGTCGAGCCGGACGGTGTCGGCGGGGGCGAGGTCGTCGGCGACCAGCACGTGAGGGACCCCGGGGTCGGGAAGCCCGGGCATCGGCCGGTCCAGGAGCAGCGCCACGGCCCGGTCCCGGATGTCGGCGAGGTCCGCGGCGCGGTCGGCCAGGTAGCCCCCGGCCTCCAGCAGCAACTCCTGATAGGTCCCGCACGCGGAGTGGACGGCCCACGCGGCGGGGTCCCCCTCCCCGGCGCGCTCACCGACGCGCCGTGCGAGTTCGGGATCACGGGCCATGAGCGCCTGGGCGCCGAGCACCGCGGCCGCCTCGCCTTCGAGGCCCGCGGCCTGTCGGTCCAACAGGGCGCCCACCTCCTCCAGCGCCCGCCGTGCCCGTTCGGCTTCTTCGCCGGGGTCGTCCACGGCAGGTCGTTCCACGGGCAGGGACGGTGGTGCCGCCATGCGTGCCACCGGTCCGACGGCGGCCCCGGGGCCGGCGGGGATACCCGACAGCCGGGTGGTTTCGGCTGTCGGGTGGAGGGGATCGATCTGCGCCATGGTCGCTCCGTACGTCGGGGAGTGGTGCGTGGCCGGGCGGCCTCTTGTCGGGTCCCCCATGCGGGGACGTCGGTCCGAGACCGCGGACGGTGACGGGTGCGGTGTGCCCCGTATCCAGCAAACCTCACGACGGCGGGCGGCGGTAGCCCCTGTGGACGGCTCCGGCACGTCCGCCCCTACGGCCGGATCGTCACCTTGACCGCGTTTCCCGAGGCCACCGTCTCGATGGCCTGGCGCACGAGGACGTCGACGCCGGCCGGAACCCGCCCACGGTGGGCGCGGTCGCCGGCGCCGCCCGGGAGGCCCTGGAACGGGGCGGCGGTCAGGCCCTGGTGACACTCGGTGGCCACGGTGCGATACTCGTGGGCCCCGGGCACACCTGGTGGGCGCGCGGACCGAGGGTTCGCACGCGCGGCACGGTGGGCGCGGGTGACCGCACCCTCGCCGGGTTCCCGACCTCGGACGGCCCCCGCCGAACGGCCGCGCCACGCGGTGGCGGGGGTACGGCCGCGGTCTCCCCGCCCGGAACGACCATTCCCTTCCCCGACGACGTGGCCCCCGGCGCGATCACGCCGGTGGCCGACCCCCGACCCGCAGCGGTCGGTCGACGAGCTCTGACGCGGGCCGGCGACCCCGGCCCGCCCGACGACCCTTGAGGACTGACATGCCCCAGCGCACCGTGGCCATCGCCTCCCGCCTCGGCCTCCATGCCCGCCCGGCCGCCCTTTTCGTCCAGGCCGTCAACGCATCCGGACTGCCCGTCATGGTCTCCAAGGAGGGCCATGAGCCGGTGGACGCCCGCAGCGTGCTCGCTGTGATGGCGATGGGCGCCGGACAGGGCGAGACGGTGACCTTGACATGCGAGGAGTCCGAGGGCGCCGACAAGGTCCTGGACGGGCTGGTGGAGATGCTCTCCAAGGATCTGGACGCCTGAGGCCCCGGCCGTGGCGCGAGCGCTGGCGATCCCCCCGCGCCACGGCTACCGTGCTGTCATGGACACCGAAGACACCGCCCTCAGCCCTTCGGGTATCTGCAGGCGGGGCCGGCACGACTGGAAGCACGACCCGCCCGGCACGAAGCGGCGGATCTGCACGCGGTGCCGGTCCATGTCCACGACGAACTACTGCGCCTGCGCCGAGTGCGCCCCGGACCGCTCCGAGGACTGAGCCCCGCGCCGTGGTGGCCTACCCCTCGTCCGGCGCGACCCGATGGACCTTGTGCTGGGCGGCCTGCGCTCGCGGTCGCACCACCATCAGGTCGATGTTCACGTGCGGGGGCCGGGTGACCGCCCACACGACGGTGTCCGCCACGTCCTCGGCGCTCAACGGATCGGGCACACCCGCGTAGACGGCCTCGGCCGCCTCGGCGTCGCCGTGCAGACGGTTGAGCGAGAACTCCTCGGTCTTGACCATGCCGGGCGCGATCTCCACCACCCGTACGGGCTCCCCGCACAGCTCCAGGCGCAACGTCGCGGCGAGGGTGTGCGCACCGTGTTTGGCCGCCACGTAACCGCCCCCGCCCTCGTAGACCACGTGTCCGGCCGTGGAGGAGACGATGAGCACGGTGCCGGCGCCACCGGCGATCAGCTTGGGCAGCAGGGCCTGGGTCATGTTGAGCACGCCGATGACGTTGAGCTCGTACATGGCACGCCAGTCGGCGGGGTCGGCGGTGGCGACGGTGTCGACGCCGATGGCTCCTCCCGCGTTGTTCACCAGCACGTCGCAGGCGGGCAGCGAATCGGCGAAGGCGTCGACGGCCGCCCGGTCGGTGACGTCGAGGGCGTACGGGCGGGCGTCGTGGCCCTCCTCGACCAGCTCTTCGGCCAAGGCCCGGATCCGGTCGACACGACGGGCGACGAGGACCACCGTGTAGCCCTGCTCCGCGAGTCCGCGTGCGGTGGCGGCCCCGATTCCGCTGCTCGCTCCGGTGACGACCGCGGTCGCTGTCATGGTGGCTCCTCCCGGGAATCGCTGTCGGGCAGAGCGTATCCGGTGGTCGCCGCCGGATCCGTGTGAGGGCGTGGACCCGCGGCCGCGCGTCGTCAGCCGTGTTCGGGGGTGCCCGCGGGCTCGGTCAGGGCACGGTGTTCCGAGCCCTGTTGAAGGCGCAGGTCCAGGCGCAGGTAGGGGCGGCCCCGGTATCTCAGGTCGGAGCCCCACGCGACGGTGAGCTGGTCGATCACCGCGCGGGTGAGCACGTGCACGTCGACGTGGTCGGCGCTGGGCGCGACGGTGAGAGCGCGTACGGGGGTGTCGTCCGGCAGCTCCTCCAAGGCACGACGTAGGTCTCCGGCGGTCAACGGCTGGTCGGTCACGAGGTCACTCTCCCTTTCTCCCGCCTCGTCCTCCTCCTGCGGCGGTGGCGGACGGGGGTGCGCACCTCCACCGGAGTCGCGGGGAGGTCCACGACGGTCCCCCGCAGGCGACGACGGGTAGCCCACTCTTTCCCGCACACGGACACCGGAACCCCGTCCCTCCCGCTCGTCGCCGGGGCGAGAGGGACGGCGGAAGGGGAGGCTGGGGAGAGCGCTCCACGGCCCACGTGCTTCCATGAGGGATGTTCGTCGGCCCCACCGTGTACCGGGGTCGCACGTCAGCGGACACGAGCAGGGGGCGGATCGGTTGCGCGGGATCGGGATCCGGGAACTGGAGTGCTTTCTCGTGCTGGCGGAGGAGTCGCGTCCCGAGCGGGCGGGTGAACGGCTCGGCGTCCCGCCGGAGGAGGTGCTCCGGCTGACCCGTTCCTTGGAGGAACGTGTCGGCGCCCCGTTGATCGACCCCTCCTCCACGGGCGCGCTCACCCCCTTCGGCGAGGAGTTCCTCGACGCTCTGCGCCCCGCCTTCCAGAACCTGGCCGCGGTGGTGGACCGCGCCCGCGAGCGGACCATGGGCGAGCGGCTGCACGTGCGTCTGGGTCTGGGCGGTCGGATACGCGGACCCGTCGCCGAGGCGGTCCGCGCGTTCGAGGAGCGCGAGACCGGAGCCCGGGTGGAGATCGTGGAGGTCGCGGTCTCGGACCCGTTCGGCCCACTGCGCGAGGGCGAGGTGGACGCGGCCGTCGTTCTGCTGCCCGTCCGCGAACAGGACCTGGTGGTGGGGCCGGTCTTCTCGCGGAGGCCACAGCACCTCGTGCTGCCCGCCGACCACCCTCTCGCCTCACGTTCCCTCATCGGGGTGGAGGACATGGCGAGGGTTCCGCTCATCCCGGTCCGCCAGCCCCCCGACTACTGGCTGCGCGTACACGCCCCCACCGTCACGCCGCTGGGCAGGACCATCCACCACGAGTCGGACGTGGCCACCCTGGGGGAAGGCGTGTCCCAGGTCGCGTCGGGGCGGGGTGCCATGCTCCTGTGCGGTGAGGCGGCCTCCCACGTCGACCGGGACGGCCTCGTCCTGGTCCCGGTGAGCGGTCTGCCCGAGTCCGCGCTCGGACTGGTGTGGCCGCGGGGGAATCAGAACCCGGGGGTGCCGGTCCTGGCCGCCGCGCTCGCCGAGGCCCTCGCCTAGCGGTGACGGCAGAGGTTCGCCTTCCCGTCCACCGTGGACCTCGGCCCGGCGCGCATCCTCATCCTCATCGTGGACGTGCGCCGGGGCCGGACTCGTCCGGGAGAAGGCTCCACCGTTCACACCGGCGACGTTTCCGGTCGGTCCACCGGTACGCCGACGGGACGTCACTTCTGTCGGTGGTGTGCCCGGTGCTTCTTCTTGGGACGGTCGCGCATCTCGACATAGGGTTCCTCGGTCGCCGACTTCCCCTCGGAGATGGCGCGTCCACGCTCGATCTCGGCGTTGAACTCCTCACCGAG
>CALGOD010000576.1 GCA_937957845.1 uncultured Nocardiopsis sp. | reverse complement strand
GATCGATATCATGGTCGCTCACGACACCCTGCCCGGTGGGGACCGTGACCGCTTCAACCTCGGCCACACCGGTACCCACGAGATCGGCCACTGGCTCGGGCTCTTCCACACCTTCCAGAACGGCTGCGCCCCGCCCGGCGACTACGTGGACGACACGCCGTACGAGCGGGAGGCCGCCTCCGGCTGCCCCACCGACCGTGACACCTGCCCCGACGAACCGGGCAAGGACTCCGTCACCAACTTCATGAACTACAGCGACGACACCTGCATGACCCACTTCACCGAGGGGCAGGGCCGGCGCATGGTCGAACACTGGGCGGCCTTCCGCTCCTGATCCGAAGAACGGTTCCCCGGCCCGGGGAAGAGCGGCCCGACGCACTCCAGGTGAGTCGGGCCGACTTCTCCCCGGGCCGCGCGCCGAACACCCGGGAACCGGACCGCCGCTACTCTGGAGGGCATGGCAGCGAACACCTACCTGACCGGTATCAAGCCCACCGGGGACTTCCACCTGGGCAACTACGTCGGCGCGATCAAACCGGCCCTGGCGGCCGCGGAGGTCTACGACACCTACTACTTCATCGCGGACTATCACGCGCTCAACACCATCAAGGACGCGGACGAGCTCCGTCACAGCATCCGGTCAGGCGCTGCCACCTGGCTCGCGTGCGGCCTCGACCCCGACAAGACGGTCATCTACCAGCAGTCCAAGGTGCCCGAGACCTTCGAGCTCACCACGATCCTGAGCGCCCTGACCCCCAAGGGCCTCATGAACCGTGCGCACGCCTACAAGGCCGCCCGCGACCGCAACAACGAGGCCGGGATCACCGACCTGGACGCCGGCGTCAACATGGGGCTGTACAACTACCCCATCCTCATGGCCGCCGACATCCTCATCATGGAGGCCACCCACGTCCCCGTGGGACGCGACCAGACCCAGCACATCGAGTACACCGCCGACATCGCCGGGTACTTCAACCACCGCTACGGCGAGGTCTACGACTTCCCGATCCCCGAGGGCGTCATCGACGACGGCGAGGCGAGCATCCTGCCCGGGGTCGACGGCCGCAAGATGAGCAAGTCCTACGACAACCACATCCCGCTCTTCCTCCCCGAGAACAAGCTCAAGAAGGCCGTGCGCCGCATCCCCACCGACTCCACACCGGTCGAGGAGCCCAAGGACCCCGACAGCTCGGTGCCCTTCCAACTGCTCACCCACTTCGCCGACGCGGACAGGATCGCCGACGTGCGCAAACGGCTGGAGGCGGGCGGCATGGGCTGGGGCGACCTCAAGAACGAGCTCTTCGAGGTGCTCAACGCCGAGCTCGCCCACAAGCGGGAGCGCTACGAGGAGTTGATGGCCGACCCGGCGCGGATCGACGCGATCCTGGAGGCCGGTTCCGAACGCGCCCGGAAGCGTGCCCGCGCCACCCTGGACAAGGTGCGCGCCGCCATCGGCGTGGCCTGACTCACGCCGAGCACGAAGTGGCGAGGGGCGGCGGTGGAAGCACCGCCGCCCCTTCCGTGTACCGGTCTCAGCCGACCAGCGGCTCTCCCTCCAACGTCACACCCGCCTCGCGCATCTGCTCCAACGCCGAGTCCACCGTCGGACGTGCCACACCCGCGGTCAGTCCGAGCAGCACCCGCGCGCGCAGACCCTCCTTGACGGCGTCCAACGCCGTGGCCCTCACACAGTGGTCCGTGGCGATGCCCACCACGTCCACCTCCTCCACCCCGTGCTCGCGGAGCCACTCGACCAACGGGGTCTTCTCCTGGCCGGCCACGCCCTCGAAACCGCTGTAGCCGTCCGAGTACTGGCCCTTGTCGAAGACCGCGTGGACCAGCGAGGAATCGAAGTGGGGGTGGAACTCCGCCCCCGGCGTCCCCGCCTCACAGTGGCGCGGCCAGGTCCTGACGAAGTCGGGGTTCTCCGAGAAGTGCTCCCCCGGATCGATGTGATAGTCCCGTGTGGCCACCACGTGGTCGTAGTCACCGGCACGGGCGTGCTCGGTGATCGCCGCCGCCGTGCTCGCCCCGCCCGTCACGCCCAGGCTCCCGCCCTCACAGAAGTCCTTCTGTACGTCCACCACGATGAGTGCCTTCATCGCTCCACTCCTTCTTTCGGATCCTGGTCCTTATCGCCCGGTTCCTCGCCGGGTACGGCCGTGCCGACGGAACACGTCCTCAGTGGAACACCGTCGGCAGCGCCGCCTCCCCGCGGGACATCCGCAGAGCCTCCTCGGGCAGTTCCGCGATCGTCGCCCTATGCCGCTCCCGTGCCTCGTGCACGGTCTCACGGCCCACCACCTCGCCGTCGGCGACCAAGGGGCGCAGAAGAGGGCGCGTTCCCGCCTGGGCGGCCGGCGGATGGGGATGGACCTCCTCGGCCACGGCGGTGCCCCTGTCGTCCAGACGGCGTACCGCCCATTTGCGTCCGCCCCTGCTGGGCTTGCCCACCGAACGCTTGGCCACCGGTTCCAGGGGTGCGTCCTCCTCCAAACCCCGTGCCCGTGCCACCAGCTTGTACACCAGGGACACCGTCGGGGCCCCCGAGCCCGTCACCAGGGAGGTGCCCACCCCGTATCCGTCCACCGGCGCCACGGCCAGAGCCTGGATGGCGTGCTCGTCCAGGTCGCCGGTCACCACGATCCGGGTTCCGGTCGCCCCCAGGGAGTCCAGCTGGGAACGTACCCGTGCGGCCTCCGCCGCCAGGTCGCCGGAGTCGATCCGCACCGCGCCCAGCCTGGTTCCGGCCAGCTCGACCGCGGTGCGTACCGCCCGTTCCACGTCATAGGTGTCCACCAGCAGTGTCGTTTCCGTGCCCAAGGACTCCAGCTGCGCCTGGAACGCGTGCCGCTCGCTGTCGTGCAGCAGCGTGAAGGCGTGCGCGGCCGTCCCGCCGGTCGGCACTCCGTAGGTGCGTCCGGCCTCCAGATTGGAGGAGGTGGCGAAGCCGGCCACATAGGCGGCGCGTGCCGCCGCCACCGCGGACCGCTCCTGTGTGCGGCGCGATCCCATCTCGATCAACGGTCGGTCCCCGGCCGCCACGGTCATCCTCGTCGCGGCCGAGGCGATCGCGCTGTCGTGGTTGTACACCGACAGCGCCAAGGTCTCCAGCACCACGGCCTCGGCGAAGGAGGCCTCCACCACCAGGATCGGAGACCCGGGGAAGTAGGCCTCCCCCTCGCCGTAGCCCCACACGTTCCCCGAGAACCGGTAGTCGGCGAGCCAGTCCAGTGTGCGTTCGTCCACGACCCCGTTGTCGGACAGGAAGTCGAGCTCCTTCCCGCCGAACCGGAACCGCTCCAGCAGGTCCAGGAACCGTCCCGTTCCCGCCACGACGCCGTAGCGGCGCCCCTCCGGAAGCCTCCGGGCGAACATCTCGAACACCGAACGGCGGGCGGCGGTCCCGCTGTGCAGGGCACCCTGGAGCATCGTCAGTTCGTAGTGGTCGGTGAGCAGCGCGCTGCTGCTGTCCTCGCTCATGGGCCCGAGCCTAATCCGTGAGGGTGGGACGGGGGCGAGGCGGCCCGGTCACGCTCGCCCACCGTGATCTACCTCGCGCGACGACAATACCCATTTGGTTGGTAGGAAAGAGGGTGTGGGTACTCTGGACGCATGCTGAGGATTGATCGCTCGATCTACGACAAGATCGTCGCCCACGCCCGCCGCGATCACCCCGACGAGGCGTGCGGCATCGTGGCCGGGCCCGAGGGGACCGACCGCCCCGAACGGTTCGTCGAGATGACCAACGCCGAGCGGTCGCCGACCTTCTACCGCTTCGACTCCCTCGAACAGCTCAAGGTCTGGCGTGAGATGGACGACCGCGACGAGGAACCCGTCGTGATCTATCACTCCCACACCGCGACCGAGGCCTACCCCTCGCGTACCGACGTCTCCTACGCGTCCGAACCGGGTGCCCACTACGTGATCGTGTCGACCCGTGAGCCCGACACGGTCGAGTTCCGGTCCTACCGCATCATCGACGGTCAGATCACCGAGGAGCCCGTGGAGATCACCGAGGCGCGGGAGGCCAGGTAGGTTCCGCGGGTGGGCCGTGCGGTCCAGGAATGGACGCCGAGCCCGCCCTGTTGGCAATGAACGCACACTGACAACCGCTAACGGAGACACCTTCATGGCCATCGAGGTCCGTATCCCCACCATCCTGCGCAACCTGACCGGCGACGCCAAGGTCGTCGAGGGTTCCGGGGCCACCATCGGTGAGCTCTTCGCCGACCTGGACCGCCGCTACCCGGGTATCGAGGAGCGCCTGGTGGAGGATGGCAAGCTGCGCCGCTTCGTCAACGTCTACCTCAACGACGAGGACGTCCGCTTCGTCGGCGGGCTGGAGGCCAAGCTCAAGGACGGGGACGACGTGACCGTCCTCCCCGCCGTCGCAGGTGGAAACCACTAGGTCCGGCATGCGCTACGACTCCCTGCTCGACTCCCTCGGCGGTACGCCGCTCGTCGGCCTGCCCAGGCTCTCGCCTTCGCCGAAGGTCCGGCTGTGGGCGAAGCTGGAGGATCGCAACCCCACAGGCTCGATCAAGGATCGCGCCGCGTTCTACATGATCGAACAGGCCGAGAAGGAGGGGTTGCTCTCTCCGGGTTGCACCATCCTGGAGCCGACGTCGGGGAACACCGGCATCTCCCTGGCCATGGTCGCCAAGCTGCGCGGCTACCGCATGATCTGCGTCATGCCGGAGAACACCTCCTCCGAACGCAGACAGTTGCTGGCCATGTGGGGTGCCGAGGTCCACTTCTCCGATGCGGCGGGCGGCTCCAACGAGGCCGTTCGCGTCGCCAAGGAGATGGCCCGGGACAATCCCGACTGGGTGATGCTCTACCAGTACGGCAACGCGGCCAACGCTCGGGCCCACTACGAGACCACCGGGCCCGAGATCCTCACCGACCTGCCTGAGATCACCCACTTCGTCGCCGGGCTCGGTACGACCGGCACTCTGATGGGTGCCGGCCGTTACCTGCGCGAACACCGCCCGGACGTGCAGATCGTGGCCGCCGAACCGCGGTACGGCGAGTTGGTGTACGGGCTGCGCAACCTCGACGAGGGGTTCGTGCCCGAACTGTACGACGAGTCGGTGCTCACCACCCGTTTCTCCGTGCCCTCCGACGCCGCTCTGAAGCGGACTCGGGAGCTCTTGGAGAAGGAGGGCATCTTCGCGGGGATCTCCACCGGTGGAGCACTGCACGCCGCGATGGGTGTGGCCCGTAAGGCGGAGCGGGCGGGAGAACGCGCCGACATCGCGTTCGTCATCGCCGACGCCGGGTGGAAGTACCTGTCCACCGGAGCCTACGAGGGCACCCTCGAAGAGGCGGAGGAGCGGCTCGACGGCCAGCTCTGGGCCTGACTCCAGGCGTGAGGCCGGCACTCGGGTGCCGGCCTCCATGCTGTTCGGAGACCTGTCGATTCCCTGGAGAGCACTTTCGTGCAAATCGGGATAGAAGGTGTCAAAGCGTGTGAAAAATTCACACGTGATCGAGGTCGCGTGAGACCCGGGCCACATTTTGTACCACCCGGGCGGTCATTGGGGTACACCCGTAACAACGGGACATTCGCAGAACCAGCCGCCATCCGCACTCCTCACTCGTTCCCGACGGGGTGCCACGGACGCAGGTTCGTTTTTTGATCCCGCTCATATTTGAGTTCCCAGTATGCTTTGTAGGGACGAACGGTGAGATA
>CALGOD010000575.1 GCA_937957845.1 uncultured Nocardiopsis sp. | reverse complement strand
GCCGACCTTCCGCGTTCGCGTGTCAACGGCCGTTCCGTCCCGGTAGCGTTGGCAGGGACCCCCCGTCGCGCAGCGCCTCCCGGCTTCCACCTTCGCGGTCTCATCAAGGAGCACGTCAATCATGGTCGTCGACGCGGTACGTACCTACCTCGATGCCGCCAGTGGCCTCACCGAACTCTCTCGCAAGCAGGCCGTGGCCGCGGCCAAGACCCTGTTGAGGGCGAACGGCCCGGTCGCTCCGGTCACGGGGGAGGGCGAGGGGATTCCCTCGCGGGTGGGGCAGAGCATCCAGGCCTTGGCCGGTGAGCTCGTCGAGACCAACCGGTCCAACCGGGAGGCTCTCGCCGACCTGGTCCGCCGTGAGGTCGAGCGCCAGTTGGAGAGCATGGACGTCGTTCCGCGCGCGGAACACGAGAGGCTCGTGCGTCGGGTCGCCGAACTCGAACGCCGACTGGCCGCCCGCCACGCCGTCGAGCGGGCCCTGGTCACCACCGGTACGGGTCCCTCCTCGCCCGTGGGCGCCGCGGCCGGCCTGCCGAACGTCACCGCCTCCCCCGCCAAGGGCACGGTGGAGGCAGGCGTCGTAGGGGTCGTGGAGCACGTGGTCGAGACCCCCGAACCGGTCGAGGAAAGGGCCGGAAGGACTCCGGAGCAGGTCGAGGAGCCGGCCGCGGAGGAGTCGGCCCGGCGGACCGGAGCCGATGGGGGCGCTCAGGGCGAGACGGGGCGGGAGGCCCCCGCCGCCACGGAGAAGAAGACGGCCTCCAAGTCCAAACCGCGTGCCGCCGCCAAGAGTCCGACCAAGAGCGCCCGGACGCGTTCGAGCGCCAAACGCACCACCAAGGGCAAGGGCGCGGCGAAGAGCTGACGTCCCCCGATGGCATGAACCCGTACCGTTCACCGACCCGGGGAGAAGAGTGATGGAACCAGAGGAACAGGCCGAGGCCCTGGCCGAGCGGACCCTGAGTAGTACCAGGGAGCGTCTGGAGGGACTGGACTCGGTGCCCACCGCCGAGCACGTCGTGGTCTTCGACACTTTGCACCGGGAGCTCTCCGGGGTGCTCGGAGCGCTCGACCGCAATGCCGACGAACAGGAATGATCCCAGGCGGCTCCGGCCGGCAACGGTATGCCCGCGTAACCCCGAACGACCCCCGGTAGTCTAGGTGACCATGGCAAAACGCACCCGGCTCGACGCGGAACTCGTCCGCCGCGGGCACGCACGCTCACGCGGGCACGCAGCCGAGATCATCGAGGGCGGCTTCGTCAAGGTCGCGGGGGTGGTGGCCTCCAAGGCCGCGACCCAGGTCGGTCAGGACCAGCCCATCGTGGTCCGCCCGCCCTCCGACGAGCCGCCCTACGTCTCCCGAGGCGCCCACAAGCTCATCGGTGCCCTGGACTCCTTCTCCCTCGACGTCGCCGACCGTCGGGCCCTGGACGCGGGGGCCTCCACCGGCGGCTTCACCGACGTGCTGTTGCGGCGTGGGGCCGCCCAGGTCATCGCCGTCGACGTCGGTTACGGTCAACTCGCCTGGTCCCTGCGCAGTAACGACCGGGTGCGGGTCATGGAGCGGGTCAACGTTCGTGAACTCACTCCGGAGCGGATTGGCGACCCCCGGCCCGACCTCGTCGTGGGCGACCTGTCGTTCATCTCGCTGCGCCTGGTGCTGGAACCCCTCAGGGCCTGCGCGGCCCCAGGCGCCGACTTCGTTCTCATGGTCAAACCCCAGTTCGAGGTCGGCAAGGACCGGGTCGGCGCCGGCGGAGTGGTCCGCGATCCGCGGCTGCGCGCCGAGGCGGTGTCGGACGTGGCCGCCCACGCCCTCACCCTGGGTCTGGGGACCGTCGACGTCACCGCCAGCCCGCTGCCCGGGCCTTCGGGCAACGTCGAGTACTTCCTGTGGATGCGTGAGGACGCCCCCGCTCTGGAACCGGAAGCGCTGGCCCGCGCGGTGGAGAAGGGCCCCCGCTAGTGGCCGTGGCACCGTGTCCTTGGAGTCCGATAACGTGACCCGGTCGAGTCGGAGAACGCCTCGGCCGGCATCAAGGCTCCCACCGGGGGAGTGAACGTGAGAGGACGGAGATGACCAGCGGACGTAGTGTCCTTCTGCTGGCCCACACCGGTCGGCCCGCGGCGATACGCAGCGCGAGGCTGGTCCACGAGAGCCTCAGCCGCGCCGGCCTGACCGTGCGCATGCTCAAGAGCGAGGTCGAGGAGTTGGCTGCGCAGGGCTGTGTGCTCTCCCCCATCGAGGTCGTCGAGCCGGGTGGGGCGGCCGAGGGCGCCGAACTGGTCATGGTGCTCGGTGGCGACGGGACCTTGCTCCGGGCCGCGGAGACCGCGCGCCCGGCCGGGGTGCCCCTGTTGGGTGTGAACCTGGGACACGTCGGGTTCCTCGCGGAGGCCGAGCGTGAGGATCTCAGCGAGACCGTGCGCAGCGTCGTGGACCAGGACTACGACGTCGAGGAGCGTATGACCCTGGAGGTGGCGGTCCTCAACGGTGGCCGGGGCGACGAGTCCCCTCCCGTACGGACCTGGGCGCTCAACGACGCGACCCTGGAGAAGGGTGAGTCACGCCGCATCCTGGAGATGGTCCTGGAGGTGGACGGACGTCCCTTGTCAAGGTGGGCCTGCGATGGGGTGGTGTGCGCCACCCCCACCGGTTCCACCGCGCACGCCTTCTCCGCGGGGGGTCCGGTGGTGTGGCCGGACGTCGAGGCGCTGTTGGTCGTGCCGATCAGCGCGCACGCCCTGTTCGCCCGGCCCCTGGTGGTGGGTACACGGGCCACGGTGGCCCTGGAGGTGGTTCCGGACACTGCGCCGGGCGTGCTCTGGTGTGACGGACGGCGTATGGTCGAATTGCCCCCAGGGGCGCGAGTCGAGATCACCCGTGCGGACACGCCGGTTCGGTTGGCCCGGTTGCACCGGGCACCGTTCACCGACCGGTTGGTGGCCAAGTTCGGACTGTCGGTCGCGGGCTGGCGCGGACGGAGCGAGCACGGCCGTTGACCAGGGCCGCACGTCCTGGCGCGGTGCGTCCGTGCGTGCGCACGCGTGGAAGTGGCGTCAACTATCAGGAGAGGGATCGGTGCTCGAAGAAGTCCGAATCCAGGGACTCGGGGTCATTGACGACGCCGTTTTGGAGTTGTCACCGGGACTGACCGTCGTCACGGGTGAGACCGGCGCGGGAAAGACCATGGTCGTCACCGGGCTCGGACTGCTCTTCGGTGGCCGTGCCGATCCTCAACGCGTACGTCCGGGCGCCGATCGGGCCGTGGTGGAGGGAAGGCTGGTGGTGCCCTCCGGCGGTCGCGTGGCGGCCCGGGTGCTGGAGGCCGGCGGTGACATCGACGACGACGTCCTGATCCTCACGCGTACGGTCTCGGTGGAGGGCCGTTCCCGCGCCACCCTCGGCGGTCGTTCGGCTCCGGTGAGCCTGCTCGCCTACTTGGCCGAGGACCTTGTGGCGGTACATGGTCAGTCCGACCAGCAGCGTCTGCTGCGCACCGACCGGCAGCGTTCGGCACTGGACCGTTTCGCGGGTGGGGACCTGGCCAGGGTCCTCAAGCAGTACACGGTCGCCTACCGCCGCTACCGCGAGGTGTCCGAGGAACTGGAGGAGCTGGTCCAGCGGGCGCGTGAGCGTGCCCAGGAGGCCGACATGCTCCGGTTCGGGCTGGAGGAGATCGCCTCGGCGGAGCCCCGGCCGGGTGAGGACGCCGAACTCCTGGCGGAGGAGACGAGGCTGGCGCACGCCGACGGTCTGCGCGTGGCCGCCACCACCGCCCACGAGGCGCTGGCGGGGGACCCCGCCTCGGACGTGGAGATCGACGTGGCGGCCCTGCTCTCGACGGCGCGCCAAGCCGTGGCCGCCGTACGCGAGCACGACGCCGACCTCGCCGCCATCGGCGACCGTCTGGACGAGGCGTCCTACATCCTCTCCGACGTGGCGACCGAGCTGGCCTCCTACGCCGAGTCGGTGGACGCCGATCCGGGCCGCCTCGCCGAGGTGCAGGAGCGCCGTGCGCTGCTCACCTCGCTCTCACGCAAGTACGGCGGGACCACCGACGAGGTGCTGGCCTGGGCGGAGAACGCGGCCAAACGGCTGGCCGACCTGGAGGGCGACGACGAGCGTATCGACGCCCTGCGAGCCGAGGTCGAGGAGCTGTACGAGCGCATGGAGCAGACGGCCGCCGAGTTGACCCGTATCCGTACCGCGGCCGCCGAGCGCTTCGGTGCGGCGGTCACAGAGGAGTTGACGGCACTGGCCATGCCGCACGCCCGTGTGAGCGTGCGGATCACCACGGACGAGGAGTTCGGCCAGTACGGTCGCGACGAGGTGGAGCTGTTGCTGGCCCCGCACCCCAGTTCTCCGCCGCTTGCCCTGCACAAGGGGGCGTCCGGCGGTGAGCTCTCCCGGGTGATGCTGGCCATCGAGGTGGTCTTCGCCGGGGCCGATCCGGTGCCCACGTTCGTCTTCGACGAGGTCGACGCCGGGGTGGGCGGTAAGGCCGCGGTGGAGATCGGGCGTCGCCTGGCCCGCCTGGCCCAGCGGGCCCAGGTCATCGTGGTCACCCACCTGCCGCAGGTCGCGGCGTTCGCCGACGCCCATCTGGTGGTGGAGAAGTCCACCGAGGGCCTGGTCATCGAGAGCGGCGTGGTGCGGTTGGACCGGGGTCGTCGTCTCCGTGAGGCGCCGCGGAGGCCGGCGGGCCTGGAGGACTCCGAGCTCGGTCGCGCCCACGCCGAGGAGCTGCTCACCAACGCCGAACCGGAGCGTGCCTACCCGGCCGCCTGAGCAGAGGCGCCGCGTTCGTCCACCCCCGTCCGTCGTCGGGCGTGGAGGTCTTCCGTCGCTCAGGGCGGGGATGTCCACGCCCGTTCCCCTTCCGTGTGATCCGAGACCGTTTCGGGGTAGTGGCCGCTCCATGGCGGCCGTTCGTCGTCCTCGCGGACGCACGGACGGCGGTCTCGCCCTCGAACACGCCGACCTCACAGTTGTGATTACTCTGCGTAGTATAGTTCTGACAGTATGCCAGCGATGAAGGTATCGGATGCGCTAAGCGCCACAGTCTCGCGGTTCCGCCGCACACGGGCGGACGCTCCTACAGGGCTGGTCGCGCCCGTCCGCTCGGACCGTCGCACCAAGAACCTGACCAAACGCCTGCGACCGGGCGACATCGCGGTCATCGACCATGTCGACCTGGACAGGGTCAGCGCCGAGGCCCTGGTGAGTTGCGGGGTCTCCGCGGTGGTCAACGTCGCCACCAGCATCAGCGGCCGTTACCCCAACCAGGGACCGGAACTGATCGTGGAGGCGGGTATCCCCCTGGTCGACGACGTCGACCCCGAGGTCTTCACCCGGGTCCGCGACGGCGAACGGCTCCGCCTGGAGGGCGCCACCCTCTACCGGGGGGAGGAGGTCGTCGCCCGCGGCTGCCTCCAGGACGCCGTGACCATCAGCGCGGCCATGACCGAGGCCCGGGCCGGGCTCGCCACCCAACTGGAGGCCTTCGCGGCCAACACCATGGCCTACCTCCAGCACGAGCGCGACCTGCTGCTGGACGGCATCGGCATCCCCGCGATCGAGACGGACATGGAGGGCCGTCACGTCCTCATCGTGGTCCGTGGCTACCACTACCGTGAGGACCTCGCGGCTCTGCGGCCCTACATCCGTGAGTTCCGTCCGGTGATCGTC
>CALGOD010000574.1 GCA_937957845.1 uncultured Nocardiopsis sp. | reverse complement strand
CATCACGTCTCCGAGGTTCAGGACCGTTCCGACAATTCCAGGAGACGCTTTTCCGGGGAGTTCCGTCAATAGTTTTTGTCCGAGAAGGAAAAAGAGAGGCTGCCCGGTGGCGCGGTGCGGGGCGGCCCCGCCGACGCGCCCGGCGACTTCCGCCACGCGGGCCACACCTGGCCCGTGGACCGCGCCGAGGGAGGCCCTCGCACCGGAGGCCGGACGTGCGGAGCCGACGAAACCGAAGAGCCGAACGCCTTCGCGTGCCCATCCGGGGGAGAGGGCGGAGGGCGGTCCGCGGCGGGCCGGGGACACGCTCACGGGCGTGCGACGGGGGTGACGGCCAGGTCCTCCCCGGACCGTCCGGGGCACGGGCCGTCCTGCGGCCCCTGCCCCGGATGGACCCGTCCCCGCCGGGGTAGGGGTACCACCACAACCGTCGACCCCCCAGGAGGAACCGTGCGCGGTCTGGCAACGCTCATCGTCCTCGTGTGGCTGGCCGCCGGCGCCCTCGCGGCCTGGCAGCGCGGCTACTTCAGCACCTCGGAGCAGAACTGCGCGTCGATCGGCACCACCCTCGCCGACGTCGACGCGGGACCGCTCAACTACATGGGCGTCAACCCGCAGATCGACTGCTCGAACCTGCCCGAACCGTCGGAGTGAGCGGCCGCCGAACGCGGGTCCAGCAGTGGCCGGACCAGCGGATCCGGTGGGCGGACGGCCTGGTGGACCGTGGTGCCGCATACGGTCGGCGCGCAGGGATCTCTGCGAACAACGGGAGGGTCACGGGCCGGGAGGAGCACAAAAACAATGGGTGTCCCCTTTAGGGCTTCTTGGAAGGAGTGATCCTTTTTCGGAGGTTTCCGTTTGCTGTTCGACGGGAAGTAGGGAAACTCCCGATTTTCGGCTCTCCGGGGGAGAGGTCTTCGGAAGAATGGCTCCTGTTCCACCCCCTGACGGAACCGGAAGGCCCGGTCGGTCCGGTGCGGCTTCAGGCCGACCGGTCGGCCGGTTCTGGGAGGGAGCCCCTTATGCCGCACATCTTCGTCAATGACCGCAACAACGACGAGGAAGCCACCGCCACTCTGATCGACCTGTACCTTTCTGCACGCTTCGGCAGCGAGGCCGTCTCGCCTGCCGTTCGGCGGATGTGACCAGTGCGGCCAGGCGGCCCTCGGCGCCCAGTGCCGTGTCGCAGGTCCGGACCAGAGTCTCCGAAGGCATGCCTTTCCTTTTCCGTGGGAGGAGCAGGGTTGTCGGTTTTTCTGGATTCGGATTCTCGGCAGTTCCTCGGGTGGCTGTGGGACGAGCGTCCCCGTCCGGCGATGACGACGGGGAAGGGAATTGCGGGACGGCGGGTTGAAGGGATGGAATGGACTGTGGAAGGGGTTCCACAGACCGGACGGGCCTGTCCAGAAATGGTCGTAGGACACCGGAAGCCGACGATCATCGAGGATCGGGTGGCTGGCCACAGACCGCCGTTTCCTCCTTGTTTCCTCTTCCTCGGAAAGGCGGGAGACGTGCACGCCCCCGGACGCACCGGCTGCCACGTCGCATGATCTGGCAGGCCAGCCACTACGACCAGACGTTCCACGCCCGCAGTGACGTGGTCTTCTCCGGCTGATCCTCCGAGAGCACCGCGCGGTCCCGTTCGGATCTCGTCGTCCCCACGGCGAACGGAGCCGCGCGGTCCCCACCCCGGGCGGGCCGGACGCACCGGCCCTGCGTCCCGCACCCCCGGTCCGGTCGGAAATCCCGTTGAACCGGTGCCCGCGGTTC
>CALGOD010000573.1 GCA_937957845.1 uncultured Nocardiopsis sp. | reverse complement strand
GGCAGCCCGATCCGATGCCGCCGGACCCGTTCCCTCCGGCGCCGATGCCGCCGCCTCCGCCCGAACCCGAACCCACGCCCGAGCCTCCCGGCCCGGGGCCCCTTCCCGAACCGCCCGGTCCGGAGCCCGAGCCCGAGCCTGTCTGAGAGCCCGAGGACGCGAGGGCCCTCACCCGGACGGCCCTTGTGCGGGCGGATCGCTCCGGCGACCTCCCGGTGAGGCCCGTCCCCGACGCTCCGTCGGGCCGGAGCAGGTCGCGCGCGTGCGGGTCGGGGTCGACGTGTGTCCGCGACCGGGCGATCTCCGCCCACAGGCGGCCGGTGGGGTCACCCTCGGCCTTCGCCCCGTGCACGTGGGGTCCCGGCCGCCGTCGGTGTTCCCTTAGAGGATCCGTGTCCCGTGTCCCGCACGCACCCGGACGGGCGTCCTTTGGACACACTCGGGGGACGCCGGGTGATCCCGGCCTTCAGCGGCACCACAGCGGCACCACAGCGGCACCACGAGGAGCGGGCGGCGCGTCGCCCGTCCCTCGTGCACGAGGTCCCACGTCCCACCCGTGGGCGTCGCCGCCCGCGCGGCTCAGAAGGAGGACACGGTGGAGATGCGCAGCTCGTCGGCCTCGTCCACGTCCACCAGCACGTTGTCGCCCGGCACGATCTGTTGGTCCAGCATCATGCGTGAGAGCCGGTTGCCGACCTCGCGCTGGATCGTGCGCGCCATCGGCCGCGCGCCGTAGGCGGGTTGGTGGCCACGCTCGGACAGCCACCTCACCGCCTCGTCCGTGAAGCGCACGTCGATGTCCCGTGCCTTCAGCCGCTCCTCGGTGCGCTCCAACATCAACCGGGTGATCTGGCCCAGTTCCTTCTCCTTCAACTGCTTGAAGACGATGACCTCGTCGATGCGGTTGATGAACTCGGGGCGGAACTCCTCGCGCAGGCGCCGCATCACCCGCTGCTCGGTGTCGGGGTCCATGTGGCCGCCGGAGGTGAAGCCCATCGGGGCGCCGCCGGTGATGACCTCCGAGCCCAGGTTGCTGGTCATGATGATCACGGTGTTGCGAAAGTCGACGGTGCGGCCCTGCCCGTCGGTCAGCCGTCCGTCGTCCAGCAACTGCAGCAGCAGGTTGAACACGTCCGGGTGGGCCTTCTCGATCTCGTCCAGCAACACCACCGAGTACGGGTGACGGCGTACCGCCTCGGTGAGCTGGCCCGCCTCCTCATAACCCACGAAGCCCGGAGGGGCGCCCGTCAGGCGGCTGGTGGTGTGCCGCTCCTGGAACTCGCTCATGTCGACGCGGACCATGGCGTCGTCCGACCCGAACAGGGCCTCGGCCAGCGCCCTGGCCAGCTCCGTCTTGCCCACACCGGTCGGACCCAGGAACAGGAAACTGCCCACCGGCCGGTCCGGGTCGCCCAGGCCCGCGCGTGAGCGTCGGATCGACTCGGAGACGGCGGTGACCGCCTCGTCCTGCCCGATCACCCTCTGGTGCAGGACCTCCTCCAGGTTGACCAGCCGGTCCCGTTCCTCCTGGGTGAGCTGGGCAACCGGGATACCGGTACTGCGGGAGACCACCTCGGCGATGTCGTCGCCGGTCACCTCCGGAACCGCCGAGCCGGTACCGCGGGCCTGGTGGACGGAGCCCTTGGCGGAGGCGATCTCGTCACGCAGGGTCGAGGCGCGTTCGTAGTCCTCCTCCTGGACCGCCTTGTCCTTCTCCTCCTCCAGCTCCTTGAGCCTGTTCTCCAGCTCCCGCAGTCGGGAGTCGGAGGTCTTCAGGCGCAGGCGTACCCGGGCACCGGCCTGGTCGAGGAGGTCGATGGCCTTGTCCGGCAGGAAGCGTTCGGTGACGTAGCGGTCCGACAGTTCGGCCGCGGCCACCAGGCTCTCGTCGTTGAAGCGCACCTGGTGGTGGGCCTCGTAGCGGTCGCGCAGCCCGCGCAGCATCTCGATGGTGTCCTCCACCGAGGGTTCGGGCACCTGGATCGGCTGGAAGCGGCGCTCCAGTGCCGCGTCCTTCTCGATGTGCTTGCGGTACTCGTCCAGGGTGGTCGCGCCGATGACGTGCAGGTCGCCGCGGGCCAACGCGGGCTTGAGGATGTTCCCGGCGTTCATGGAGCCCTCGGCGCCCCCGGCGCTGACGATGGTGTGGATCTCGTCGATGAAGACGAGCAACCGGCCGGCCTCGGCGCGGATCTCCTCCACGATCTTGTTCATGCGCTCCTCGAAGTCGCCCCGGTAGCGCGTGCCCGCCACGATCCCGGCCAGGTCGAGCTGGACCAGGCGGCGGCCGCGCAGGATCTCGGGGACGTCGTCGTCGAAGATGCGCTGGGCGATGCCCTCCACGATCGCGGTCTTGCCCACGCCGGGGTCGCCGATGAGGACGGGGTTGTTCTTGCGTCGCCGGGCCAGCACCTCGATGCACTGCTCGACCTCGTCCTCACGGCCCACCACGGGGTCCAGACGGCCCTCCCGGGCCGACGCCGTCATGTCGGTGCCGAACCCGTCCAGGGTGGGGGTGGGCGACGGCTCCGTTTCGCCCTGAGCCGTGGGGGAAGGGGCTCCGGCGGTCCGCCGCAGGGCCTGCGGGGTGATCCCCGAGCCGTTCAGGAGCTGACCGACGGCACTGTCGGCGTTGACGGCCAAGGCGAAGAGCATGTGCTGGGGCGTGATGCTGGAACTTCCCGTGGCCCGTGCGATCTGCAGGGAGTCCAACAGGGCCCTCTTGGCGGAGGGGGTCAGTCTGACCGATCCGCGCACGGACCTGGGGGCCTGGGTCACGGCCTGGTCGACGACGTCGATGATCTGCTGGGACGTGGAGCTGACGCGCTCCACCAGCTCCCGCGTGGGCCGGTAGCGCAGCAGCGACCACAACAGGTGGACCGAGTCGACGTCGGCGCCGCCGGTCTCCAGGGCGGTGTTCACCGCGGCGTCGGTGACCTGCTGGGCTTCAGGGCTCATCAGCTTGGACAGGTCCACGTGGCGCACCGGCCCGCGTGCGCCGAGGAAGCGTGCCAGGAACTCGTCGAACGATCCCGGATCGCCACCATGGTCTTCGGGAAAGTCGTGTGTCATCTCGTCCGGACCCCCGTGCTCGCGGTAGTGACTCGTTCACCATAAGTGAATGGCTCTGGATCGGTCGGGAGCCGCTGCGGTGTGGGGCGGCGCATATCCGCACAGGAGGGCCCCGGGCGGAGGCGCGGCCGTGCGGCCCCGGGCCCCGCCCCGCCGGGTACGCGGCTCGGCGCGTGGGTAACACCGGGGGTCGAACGGAGGTCCCGGTGGTCGAGGGCTTCCAGAATGCGAGACGCGCTGGTCGGCTGTTGATACGAGGTGCTAGCCTCATGATCATGACCGTGCTCATCCGACGACTTCACGTCGACCACGCGCGGGTGGCCAGCATGCTCTGTCGCCCCTGACCCGAGGTGCGGAGGAGTCGAGGCTCGTCCGCCAATGCAGATCCCTATATTTCCGACCTGTAATTAAAGACAGAGGTTTGTCATGACCACGGACGGCACCCCCGAGAAGGCCTGGTCCTTCGAGACCCAGCAGATCCACGCCGGGGCCCAGCCGGACCCGGCCACCAACGCTCGAGCCACACCCATCTACCAGACGACCTCCTACGTCTTCCGCGACACCCAGCACGGTGCCGACCTGTTCAGCCTCGCCGAACCGGGCAACATCTACACGCGGATCATGAACCCGACGCAGGACGTCCTGGAGCAGCGCGTCGCAGCGCTGGAGGGCGGCGTCGCGGCCGTGGCCTTCGCCTCCGGTTCGGCCGCGCTCACCGCCGCGGTGCTCAACCTGGTCGGCGCGGGCGGGCACGCGGTGGCCAGCCCCCTTCTGTACGGCGGTACCTACAACCTCTTCCGCTACACGCTGCCCAAGCTCGGCATCGAGGTCACCTTCGTCGAGGACCAGGACGACCCCGAGGCCTGGCGTGCGGCCACCCGGCCCGAGACCGCGTTCTACTTCGCCGAGACGCTCGCCAACCCCGGCGGTAACGTCTTGGACGTGCGCACCATCGCCGACACCGCGCACGAGCAGGGTCTGCCGCTGATCGTGGACAACACCGTGCCCACGCCCTACCTGCTGCGGCCCATCGAGCACGGCGCCGACATCGTCGTGCACTCGGCCACCAAGTACCTCGGCGGGCACGGCACCACCATGGCCGGTGTGGTCGTGGACGCGGGCACCTTCGACTTCGGGGCCCACGGCGACCGGTTCCCCGGCTTCGTCGAGCCCGACCCCAGTTACCACGGACTCAAGTACTGGGAGGCCCTGGGCCCGGGCGCCTACGCCGCGAAGCTGCGCGTGCAGCTGCTGCGCGACACCGGTGCCGCCATCGCCCCGTTCAACAGCTTCCTCATCATCCAGGGCATCGAGACGCTGTCCCTGCGCATGGAGCGGCACGTCGCCAACTCCCAGGCCCTCGCCGAGTGGCTGGAGGCACGCGACGAGGTGGAGAAGGTCTACTACGCCGGACTGCCCTCCAGCCCCTTCAACAAGCTGGCGCGCACGTACATGCCGCTGGGCGCGGGAGCCGTCGTCTCCTTCGACCTCAAGGGCGGTGTCGAGGCCGGACGGGCCTTCGTCGACGCCACCGAGCTGTTCAGCCGACTGGTCAACATCGGTGACGTGCGCAGCCTCATCGTGCACCCGGCCAGCACCACGCACAGCCAGCTGTCCCCCGAGGCGCTGGTGGACGCCGGAGTCACGCCGGGGCTGGTCCGTCTGGCCGTGGGGCTGGAGCACGTGGACGACCTCAAGGCCGACCTGGAACTGGGCTTTCAGGCGGTGAAGGCACTCCAGTGACCGAGATCCCCGGCTATCCCGCCACCGGTGGGTGGCGGGACGGCGACCCGGTCGGCGGACGACGCTGGGTGGAGTGGGACAGGCCCCTGGAGCTGGAGTCGGGGGAGTCGCTGCCCGACGTGCGCATCGCCTACCAGACCTGGGGCCGGCTCGACTCCAAGGGCAGCAACGCGGTACTGGTACTGCACGCCCTGACCGGAGACTCCCACGTCACCGGAGGCATCGGCCCGGGCCACCCCAGCCCCGGTTGGTGGGAAGGCCTGGTGGGACCCGGCCTGTCCCTGGACACCGATCGCTTCTTCGTGGTGGCGCCCAACGTGCTGGGCGGCTGTCAGGGGAGCACCGGCCCCTCCTCACCCGCCCCCGACGGGCGGCCGTGGGGCAGCCGGTTCCCCAGGATCACCATCCGCGACACGGTACGAGCGGAGGAGGTACTGGCCGACGCCCTGGGAATCGACTCCTGGGCGGCGGTGGTCGGTGGGTCCATGGGCGGGATGCGTGTCCTGGAATGGGCGCTCACGTTCCCCGAGAGGGTCGACCGGGCCCTGGTGCTGGCCTGCTCCGCGGCCAGCACCGCCTGGCAGATCGCCTGGGCCGCACCCCAACTGCACGCCATCCGCTCCGACCCCGACTGGCTCGGCGGCGACTACCACGACACCGGCCGGTCGCCGCTGTCGGGACTGGGGGTGGCGCGTCGCATCGCGCACATCACCTACCCGAACGCCCAGGAGCTGGACACCCGTTTCGGCAGGCGACCGCAGGAGGGGGAGGACCCCGACCACGGCGGCCGTTACGCGGTGGAGTCCTACCTGGACCACCATGCGGGAAAGCTGGCCCGCAGGTTCGATCCGGCCAGCTACGTGTTGCTGACCGAGGCGATGAACGGCCACGACGTGGGCAGGGGCAGGGGCGGTGTGGCCGAGGCGCTGCGCCGGATGCCCGAGCGGACCATGGTGGCGGGTGTGAGCAGCGACCACCTGTACCCCCTGGATCAGCAGGAGGAGATCGCCAGACACCTTCCCGTCCCAGGGAAGGCGCAGGTGATCACCTCACCCCACGGACACGACGGGTTCCTCGTCCAGGTCGACCAGGTGGCGGCGTTGATCAAGGAACTGATGGCGGACGCCGGCTGACCGCGACGGACACGACGGTCCCCTGTGGCCGGTGGCGGTACGCCCGCCACCGGCCACAGGCGGCTCAGGTACGCGCGGGGTCGGAGGCCCGGGTCAGCAGGGCGGTGGCATCGTCGTCCAACCGCAGATGGTGGACCGGGAGCAGATCGGCGAGCTGCTCGGGATCACGGGCACTGGCGAGCACCGACACCACGGCCGGCCGATCGGCCAGCCAGGACAGGGCCACCGCGGCCGGGGTGACGTCGTTCTGCCTCGCCACGGTGTCCAGCGCTTCCAGGACCCTCTCACCACGCGGATCCTCAAGGTGGAGACGGGCCTTCCCCGCCCGCGGGCTGTCGACCTCGGCACCGGGCCGGTACTTGCCGGTGAGGAAGCCGCGGGCGAGGCCGTAGTAGGGCAGCAGGGCCAGACCGTGCTCCCGCGCCAAGGGCACCAGGTCGGCCTCGATCCCGCGCTCCATCAGGTTGTACGGGGGCTGTACGCACACCGGGGCGTGCAGCCCCTCGCGCTCGCAGACCTCCAGCCACTCGCGAATGCGCTCGGGGCTGTGGTTGGACAGGCCCACGTGGCGCACCCTGCCCTCGTCGACCAGTGCGGAGAAGGCACGGGCGCTCTCCTCCACAGGGGTCTCGGGGTCGTCGAAGTGGGCGTAGTACAGGTCGATGGTCTCCACGCCCAGCCGCTCCAAGGAGGCCTGCGCGGCGGCCTTGACGTTGGCGCCCGACAGTCCGGGGAAGTCGGGGTGCCGGCTGACCTTCGTGGCGATCACCAGGTCGGAGGGACGCCCTCGGGAGGCCAGCCAGCGCCCGATGAGCCTCTCGGACTCCCCGCCCCGGTTCCCCTCGACCCAGGCGGAGTAGGAGTCCGCCGTGTCGACGAAGTTCCCGCCCGCCGCCGTGTAGGCGTCCAGGATCCGGAACGAGGTGCGCTCGTCCGCCGTCCAACCGAAGACGTTCCCTCCCAGACACAGGGGGGACACGCGCAGGGAGGAGCGGCCGAGCGGGCGCAGGTTCACGTCGTTCATGGTCACCGGTTCTCTCGGGTGCTGGATGCGGCGGCCAGGCCGGTCGCCGAAGCCCCGGACGTCACACGCCGTGCGTCGTCCGGCGGGCCTTCGCGTAATGGTCGCGCACGTGGGGCGCGTCCACGGGTTCGGCCTCGGCCTCGGGCTCTCCCGTGTCCCAGACCGGCGGCTCGGCGGTCCCCGCCAGCACCCACGCGGCCTGCCGTGCGGCACCCAACGCGACGTACTCGGCGGGGCTGGGCACGACCACCCGGGCGCCCAGGACGGTGGGTGCGACCGCGCGCACCGCGGCCGAACGGGCGGCCCCGCCCACGAGCAGGACCCGGTTGACGGGGATCCCGGTGTCGGTCATCGCGGACAGGCCGTCGGCCAGCCCGCACAGCATCCCCTCCACCGCGGCGCGGGCGATGTTCTCCGGGCGCATGTTGGAGCGTCGCAACCCGTGCAGCGAACCCGTGGCGTCAGGAAGGACGGGGGTGCGCTCGCCGTCCAGGTAGGGCAGCAGCACGACCCCTTCCGCCCCGGGCTCGGCGGCCGTGGCCAACGCGTCCAGTCCGGCCAGGTCCACGTCCAGCATCGAGGCGGCGGCGGTGAGCACCCGGGCCGCGTTCAGCGTGCACACCAGCGGAAGGAACCGTCCGGTCGCGTCGGCGAACCCGCAGATGATCCCGTCGGGGTCCTGTGTGGCGCCCTCACTGACGGCGAACACGGTACCGCTGGTGCCCAGGGAGACCACGGCGTCGCCCGGGCCCAGGCCCAGTCCCAGGGCGGCGCCCATGTTGTCGCCGGTCCCGGGGGCGACGAGGGCGCCCGAGGGTGTACGACCCACGGCCTCACCCGGGGCGACCACGCGCGGCACCTGGATCCGGCGCCCGAAGGCCCGCTCCAGCAGTTCGAGGCGGTAGGCGTTCTCCGTGGCCGACCAGTAGCCGGTCCCCGAGGCGTCTCCCCGGTCCGTGGTGGGTTCGGTCTCGGCTCCGGTCAACCGCCAGGTGAGCCAGTCGTGGGGGAGCATCACCCCGGTCGTGCGGGCTGCGTGGTCGGGCTCGTTACGGGCCAGCCAGCGCAGCTTGCTGACGGTCAGGCTGGCGTTGGGCACGTTGTCCACGGCCTTGACCCATGCGGCGGGACCGCCCAGCTCCTCGATCAGGTCCTGGGCGTCCCCCGCCGAGCGCGTGTCGTTCCACAGCAGTGCGGGGCGCACCACGGCGCCGAGTTCGTCCACGGTGACCATGCCGTGCTGCTGACCGGCCACGGAGACGGCGGCCACGTCGTCGAGCAGACCGTCGGAGGCCTGGTTCAGGGCCGACCACCAGGCGTCGGGGTGGACCTCGGTCCCGTCGGGGTGCGGGGCTCGCGCCTCGCGCACGACCTCTCCGCTGTCGGCGTCACAGACCACGACCTTGCAGGACTGGGTCGAACTGTCGATTCCGGCGACCAGGGGCATTGTTCTCACTCCGTGGGACGGTGGGGTGGCTGCCTCCACAACCTAGGTGATGGGAGGCGGTGGGGAAAGCGCTGTCACCCTCTTGGCCTCCTCCGTCCCCTCGGCCGTGTGGGGAACGGGGGAGAGGCGGGAGAGGGGCGTCGTGGGACGACGCGGCGCGCTCATGCGTCAGGAAGACCACGCCGGGTATGGTCCCATGCGGTCGTCGGACCTCTCCTGGGCGGTGGGGTATGTGGCCGACGCCACCCACGGAGAAAGCCGAAACAGACAATTCCTACCAAAAGAGTTGGATAGGCTCTGATCAGCGGTGCGGCACCCCGGAAGGGGGTGCGGGCCCGCGCGGTTCTCACGCCGATCGCCGTGATCTCCGCAGTCCTCCATCCTACGATCACGAAGGAGTGCACCATGCGCACGACCTCAGCCGTCCTCGGGGCAGCCGCCCTCACGCTGGCGCTCGCCGCCTGCGGTGCGCCCAGCGAGCAGTCCAACGGGTCCGGTGGTGGGGAGGACGTGCTGCGTGTGGGCGCCAACCCCGTACCGCACGGTGACATCCTCGCCTTCATCGACGAGAACCTCGCCGAGGAGGCGGGTCTGGACCTGGAGATCCGGGAGTTCTCCGACTACAACACCCCCAACGCGGCCCTGGTCGAGGGTGAGCTGGACGCCAACTACTTCCAGCACCGTTCCTTCCTCAACGAGTGGGTGGCCAACGGGCCGGACGTCGACCTGACGTACCTCACCGACGTGCACATCGAGCGACTGGGCCTGTACTCCGAGGACGTCGAGAGCATCGACGACCTGCCCGAGGGCGCCGAGATCGCGGTCCCCAACGACCCGGCCAACCTCAGCCGCGCCCTGCACATCCTGGAGACCGAGGGCCTGGTGACCATCGACCCCGAGGCCGGTCAGACCGCCACCGAGAACGACATCACCGACAACCCGCGCGACATCACCGTCACCCCGCTGGAGGCCGCACAGCTGCCCCGTTCGATCTCCGACGTCGACGCGGCGATCGTCAACGGCAACTACGCCATCGAGGCGAACCTGCCCGAGGAGTCCAACGTCCTGGCCTGGGAGCCCGAGGGCGAGGACTACGTCGAGGCCTACGCCAACGGTCTGGTGACCCTGTCGGAGAACGCCGACGACGAGCGCGTCCAGCTGCTGGTCGAGCTGCTGCACGACGAGCGGGTCCTGGAGTTCATCCAGGAGTCCTGGCAGGGCGTGGTCCTGCCGGTCGACGCCGAGGGCGAGATCGTCGAGACCGAGGGCGCCGTCCAGGAGTGACGGAGTCGGCCGTCCCGGCCGATCCGCGACACTTTTCCGCCGTGGGGCGGTGGAGCATCGATGCTCCACCGCCCCACGGCGTTCGAGCCCGGGGACGCTTTTGGCCAGGGGCGGGGCCCCTCGCGGAAGAACCCCCTTTCCCCGGGCGGCCCTGCCCGGGCAGGGCCGCCCGTCCCCCCGTGCTCCGCTCCGTGGTGAAACGGTGGGGCGCCCTACTTTCACAAAACCTACTTATTAAGTAGAGTTCAGTCCGTAGTAGCCGCACACCCGCAGCCCGTGAGGATCCCCATGTTCGCGCCCATGACCCTGGTCCGCGCCCTCGCTGCGGGTCTGGCCCTGACGGCGGTCGCCACCGCGTGCGCGATCCCGGGCGGTGGAGACGACGACCGGGGGCTCACCCTCGGATACCTCCCCAACCTCACCCACGCCCCGGCACTGGTGGGGGTGGAGAGCGGTCTCCTCCAGCGGGCGCTGGGAGAGGACGTCCCCCTCTCCACCCAGACCTTCAACGCCGGCCCCGACGTGGTCAACGCCCTCTTCTCCGGCGAGATCGACGCCGCCTTCCTCGGGCCCGGCCCGACCGTCAACGGCTGGGCACGGTCCGAGGGCGCCGCGCTGCGCGTCATCGCCGGCTCGACCTCCGGCGGCGCGGGCCTGGTCGTGGGACCGGGGGTGGAAAGCGTCGAGGACCTGGCCGGGAGCACCCTGGCCACACCCCAACTGGGCAACACCCAGGACGTGGCGCTGCGCTGGTTCGCCCGGGGACGGGGCTGGCGGACCGACACCGCGGGAGGCGGGGACCTGTCGATCATCCCCCAGGACAACGCCGAGACCGTGAACGCCTTCGCGCTCGGTGAGATCGACGGGGCCTGGCTCCCCGAACCGCACCTGAGCCGGCTCCTCGTCGAGGCGGGAGGCGAGCTGCTGCTGGACGAGGCGGAACAGTGGCCCGAGACCGACGGTGACTTCGTCACCACCCACCTCATCGTCAACGCCGATTTCCTGCGGGAGCGTCCGGCGGCGGTCGAAGGGCTCCTCCGAGGACACATCGACACGGTGGACCGGATCAACAGCCGCCCCGAGGAGGCACAGGAGATCGCCGCCGCACACCTGGCCGACCTGGCCGGGGCCCGACCCGACGCCGAGGTCGTCGCCTCCGCCTTCGACAACATGACCTTCACCGTCGATCCGATCGCCCCGTCCCTGGTGGAGGGGGCAGAACGTGCCCAGGCGGTGGGCCTGCTCGACCAAGTCGACCTGAACGGCATCTACGTCCTCGGCCCGCTCAACGCCCTGCTCCGAGAGGACGGGCGGGACGAGGTCGCCGGACCCCGGGAGGAAAAGTGACGACCACGACCGAAACCCTCGACACGGGCACCGAAAGGGCCCGCGCGGTCGAGATCGACCAGGTCTCCAAGGTGTTCGGAGAGGGCCCCGGTGCCCTGACCGCGATCGACGGCATGTCCGTCTCGGTGCGGGCCCACGAGTTCGTCGCGCTCGTGGGCGCCTCCGGCTGCGGCAAGAGCACCCTGCTCTCACTCGTGGCGGGACTGACGCACCCCACCGGCGGAACCGTGGACGTGGGCGGACACCGCGTGGCCATGATGTTCCAGGAGGCGTCCCTCTTCCCCTGGCTCACCGTCGGCGCCAACATCGAGATCCCCATGCGGGTCAACGGGGTGCCCAAGGCCCGCCGCAAGGAGCGTGTGGCCGAGCTCCTCGACCTGGTCCGTCTGAGCGGCTTCGCCCGAAAACGCCCGCACCAGCTCTCCGGTGGCATGCGCCAACGGGTCGCCCTGGCACGTGCCCTGGCCCAGGACGCCGACGTGCTGCTCATGGACGAACCCTTCGGCGCCCTGGACGCGATGACCCGCGACATCCTCCACGACGAGATCGAGCGGATCTGGAGGGAGAGGTCGCTGACCGTCATGCTGGTCACGCACAACGTGCGCGAGGCCGTGCGACTGGGCGACCGCGTCATCCTCCTGTCCAGCCGCCCGGGACGCGTCATCGAGGAGTTCACGGTCGAGGAGGAGCGGCCCCGCCGGATCGACTCCGCCCGGATCGCCTCCCGTGCGGCCGAGATCACCGACCGGCTCCGGGCGGAGGTGTCACGCCATGCCGGATGACCCCAACGTGCGGGATCGGCACCTACGAGGCCTCGACGCGTTGGAGACGGCCGCCCCGAGTGGGACCGACCGACCCACCGCCTGGCGTGCGGCGGCCAGGGTCTGGGCCGCGACCTGGCCCAAGCTGGCCGCCGTGGTCCTGGTCGTGCTGGTCTGGCAGGTGGTGGTGTGGAGTGGCTGGCGGCCGGTCTACGTCCTGCCGGGGCCCGACCGGGTCCTGCCCCGCCTGTTCACGGAGCTGTCCTCCGCCGAGTTCTGGGGAGCCCTCGGGGTCACCATGCGGCGTGCCCTCGCCGGTTTCGCGCTGGCGTTGGCGGCGGGTGTGACCGTGGGCCTGGCGGTCTCGCGGTTCGCACCGCTGCGCGTGGCGATCGGCTCGCTCATCACGGGGCTGCAGACGATGCCGTCCATCGTCTGGTTCCCCATCGCGATGCTGCTGTACGGCATCAGCGAGTCGGCCATCATGTTCGTGATCATCCTGGGGGCGGCGCCCTCCATCGCGGGCGGCCTGACCTCGGGGATCGACTACGTGTCGCCGCAACTGCTGCGCGCGGGACGGGCCATGGGGCTGCGCGGCGTCCAGCGGTACACGCTGCTGATCGTCCCCGCCGCCCTGCCGATGTTCGTCACCGGACTCAAACAGGGATGGGCCTTCGCCTGGCGTTCGCTCATGGCGGGAGAACTGCTGGTCGTCATCGACCAACAGCACTCCCTCGGCTGGGCGCTGAGCCAGGCGCGACAGTTCAACGACGCCGAGGGCCTGCTGGCCTACGTCATCGTCGTCCTGTGCGTGGGCGTGCTCATCGACGTGTTCTTCGAACGGGCCGATCGCACCATTCGCCACCGTTGGGGGGTCACCGCCTCCTGAGGCTCCCGGGCGGCTTGGCCACCGGGCGTAGGGACGGCGCGGGCAGGGGCCGCCCCCGGGCCGCACAGGCCGGTGGCCGGTCGAGGGCGAGACGCCCTCGACCGGCCACCGAACACGGCCGTGGTCTACGAACGCACCAGCGGTGTGTCCACCAGGTGCTCGGCCACGAACCAGGCCTGGAGTTCGTTGGTGCGGATCACGTCGGACACCAGGATGTCGTTGGTGCCGTCGTCCCCCAGCTCCTGTGTGCGCGCGGCGGCGTCGTGGGCGTCCTCCAGGATGGTCTCGTGCGCCGCCAACAGTCGGGAGAGCATCGCGGGCACCTCCTCGGCGCCGTTCGGCGGGCGCGGGATGCTGGTGATCTCGGCCACGTGCCTGGGGTCGCCGACCGCCACGCCACCGAGGGTCTGCACACGTTCGGCGAGGCCGTCGATCAGCTCGGACTGCTCGTCCGCGTGCTTGTCCATCAGCAGGTGCAGCTGGTAGAAGGTGTGTCCCCGCATCAGCCAGTGGTGCTTCTTGTACAGGTCGTGCAGGATGCGTGTGTCGCACAGCACCTGGTTGAGCCGCTGGCACGAGTACATCCGCGTGTCGTAGGACAGCCCCACCGGGAACTGGCGGACCGTTCCGAACTCCTGGATCTCCTCGCCGCTCTGGTGCAGCCATGGCTGGCTGCTCCTCGGCTTGGGCGCACTCCCCGTCTTGTGGTCTGAGGTCGTCACGTCTGGTCCCCCTCCAGTCGATGTGACTCGTGGCGCAGCCGGTAGCGCACCACGGCGCGCTCCGTCTGACCGTCCCGGCTACCCACCGCCGGGGGTCCTAACCCACGGCCGGCCCCTGGGCGGACTCTCGTCCCGTGGACACGCCGTGGGTGGCGAGGTGGCCGGGACGGAAAAGGGGACCGGCCGCTCAGGAGGCGATGGCGCAGGCCGTCTCCAGGACGAACCGGGGCCAGGGCCGGTGCGGGTCGTGGCCGGTCAGCTCCCTCACCCGACGCAGCCGGTAACGCAGTGTCTGTGCGTGGACGCGCAGAGCCTCCGCGGCCGTGGTCGCCGCACCCTCACGGAAATAAGTGCGCAAAGTCCGAAGCAGATGGGCGTTGTCCTCCGACAAAAGCGGTCCCAGTACGGTGCGGCGGACCACGGCCGGGGTGACCGGGCCCCCGTTGAGCAGAGCCAGGACGCACGCGTCGGCGTCCCCCAAAGGGCCCCGGCCGACGAAGGCGTGGAGCGGCGCCGTCTCCAACGCGTCATCGGCCAGGCGGTAGGCGGCCGACATGTCGGTCAG
>CALGOD010000572.1 GCA_937957845.1 uncultured Nocardiopsis sp. | reverse complement strand
CACCGACGTGGCCGCCAAGGCTCCCGAGACCACGGAAGCACCGGTGATGAAGGACGTGCGCGCACGGCGCCGCATCCCCGGGTGGACCGCCCCGGTCGTGCTCCTGGTGGTGGCGCTGGCCCTGCCCTTCTCCACCCTGTACATCCCCGGACTGTTCGAGGGGACCCTCAACAGCCCACCCACCCTGCACCTGCTCGCGTTCTGCCTCGTCTTCGGTGGCCTGGCCACCAGCTACGACCTGCTGTACGGCCGGGTGGGACTGCTCTCGTTCGGGCACGCCCTCTACTTCGCCTGCGGCGCCTACGTCGCCGCCCTCCTCATGCGGGTACTCGAACTCCCGCTCCTGTGGTCGGCGCTGATCGCCGTCGTCGGCGGAACCCTGCTCTCCCTGGTCCTGGGAGCCGTCTCACTACGTGTCAACGGCATCGCCCTGGCCATGGTCACCCTCGCCTTCGCCCAGGCCGGATCGATCCTCATCTCCCGAGACCCGGGCCGCCTGACCGGGGGCGAGGAGGGCCTGTCCCTCAACACCGCGATGGTCCCGGACTCCTTCGTGGGAGTGTTCAACACCGTCAACCTGTACTGGGTGGCCCTCGCCTACGCCGTGTTCGCCGTGGGCGTCGTCTGGTGGCTGACCGCCTCACCGGTGGGCCGGGTCTGGCAGGGCATCCGCGCCAACGAACAACGCGTCGCCGTCCTCGGCGTCAACCCCTACCCCTACAAGCTGGTGGCGTTCACGGTCGGAGGCGGCCTGGCCTCGCTGGGCGGCGTCGCCTACTTGCTGGTCACCGGAGGCGTCACCCCCGTCATCACCACCGCCGAGTTCACCCTCACACTGCTGGTGATGGTGGCCCTGGGCGGAGCGGGCACCCGTTGGGGACCGTTGCTGGGCGCCGTACTGTACACCTACGCAGACCACCGTCTCCTTCAACTGGGCGGCTCCGACGCCTTCGCGGCGCTGCCCGCGTGGATCGCCGCACCGCTGTCCCAGCCCCTGTTCATCCTCGGCACCTTGTTCGTGCTGATGGTGTTCTTCTTCCCCGGTGGACTCGTCGCCCTCCCCGGGCGTATCCGTTCAGCCCTACGAGACAGGAGGACCGCGCGAACATGATCGAAGACCTCTCCTGGAACGACGGGGACGAGTACTTCGTCCCCGTCCCCGGAGGCGAACTGGCCGTCACCCGGTGGGGTGACGGCTCCGCGACCCCGGTTCTGGCCGTCCACGGCATCACCGCCAACGGCCACGCCTTCGCCCGCGTCGCCGCCGAGCTGTCCCGGATCGGCGGACCGCCGCTGATCGCACCCGACCTACGCGGCCGTGGACACAGCGGGCACCTGACGGGACCGCACGGCCTGGCCGCCCACGCCGACGACATGATCGCCGTACTCGACAGCCATGGGGTACGCGAAACCGTCCTGGTCGGCCACTCCATGGGCGCGTTCGTCTCCTGCCTGGCCGCGGTGCGCCACCCCGACCGGGTCGCCGGGCTGCTGCTGGTCGACGGCGGATACGGGCTCCCCGTCCCGCCCGGCACCGACATCGAGGCGGTGCTCGGCCCCGCCATGGCACGCCTGCGCATGACCTTCGAGGGCCCTGACGACTACCGCGAGTTCTGGCAGCGCCACCCCGCCTTCGAGAAGGAGTGGAACACCTGGGTGGACCACTACATCCTCCGGGACCTGGTGGGGGAGCCGCCCACCATGCGCTCGGCCTGTGACGAGGAGTCCGTGCGCACGGATGGAGAACAGGTGATCTCCGACCCCGATGCGCTCGGCGCCGTCCACCGCCTCTCCTGCCCGGCCCGCCTGCTGTGGACGGCACGCGGCCTCATGGACGAGAGCCCCGGACTGTACACGCCCGAGAGGCTGACCGGGCTCCCGGAGAGAGTGGACATCGCCGAGCTCCCCGACGACAACCACTACAGTCCGCTGTTCTCCTCAACCGCCGCCCTGGTCGCCGAGCAGATCCACACCTTTGTCCAGTAGACCGTGGAGGTGCAGGGCGAGCTGCAGCTCCAGTGCACGTTCGGGGGACTGCCAGTCCGCTCCGATCAGCTGGCCGATCCGCTCCAGGCGCTGGGCCACCGTGTTCACGTGGATGTGCAGCTCGTCCTTGGCGCGCGACAGATTGCCCCCGGCCGCGAAGTAGGCCCGCAGGGTCTCCACCAAAAGGGTGCCCCGCTTGGCGTCGTACTCCAGCAGCGGGCCCAGGGTCGTCGACACGAAGCCCGGCACGTCCCGGTTCTGACTCAACAGAAGGCCGGAGAACCCCAGATCCTGGGTGGTGGCCACATCGCCCTCCCGCCCCAGTGCCCGCAGTGTCTGCAGACACCGGGACGCCTCGGCGAACGCGTCCCGGAACGAGTCGGGTCCGGTCGTCGGACCGCCCGCCCCCGCCGTCACACTGCCGTTGGCCGCCATCGACAGCTCGTCGGCCACCCGACGGCCCACCGAGGACGGATTCGTCCCGGGCAGCGCCAGGACCAGGCGGCCCGACCGGCTCCCGGCGAGTCCCCCCGTCGTCTCGGCGATGTAGGTCGCCGCCGAACGCAACCTCGCGGGGTCTCCTCCCGGGGCCTCGGCCACCACCAGCACGTGCGGGCCGTCCAGGTCCGCGCGCAGCAGGGCGGCGCGCTGCCGCAACGACACCGGGTCACGTGTGGGCACTTCCAGGAGTTCGTCCAGCAGGTCTCCGCGCACACGATGCTCGGTCTCGCTCACCGAGCGCCGGATGAGCAGCAACAGAGCCGTCACCATCGCCGCCCGCTCCAGTACGCGCTGGTCGGTGGAGTCCAACTCCACCCCGCGCAACACCAGCGTCCCCAGGGGTTCGCTGCCGGCGGCGGCCGAGGCCACCCACGCCCGGCCCGCCCGCACCGCGCGCCCGCTGGCCAGCGACGTGCGCACCGCCTCGGCCAGGTCCCCCTCCCCGGGGTCCTGGGGAGGGGAACCGCGGACGGTGGACTCCACCACGCCCTGCGGGCCGGCGGTCACCGACTCCTCCGACGTCGCATCGTGTATCAGTACCGTGCCGCCCAGCACCTCGGCCACCGCCGCCGCGACCTCGCGCACCCCACCGCCGCGCAGCACCAGGTCGGTCAGCCGATCGTGCGCGGCCGCCGACCGCTCCACCGAGGCGGTGTGCCGTTGCAGACGTTCGTTGACGGTGTGCAGCTCGTCCAGTGCGCGCCGTGTGTCGTCGATCAGGTTCGCGTTGTCGATCGCGATGGCCGCGTGCGCCGCCAGCGACGACAGCAACGCCACCTCCGAATGGGAGAAGGGTCGCTCATGCCGGTTCGCGGCGAACAGGACGCCCACGTCGCGCCCGTTCATCTTCAAGGGCACGCCGAGGATGGCCACCAGGCCCTCCTCACGCACGGCGTGGTCGATGTTCTCCGCGTGCTCGAACCTCGGGTCGGCGAAGTAGTTGGCCGTCACGTAGGGCAGGGCCGTGGTGGCCACCAGGCCCCCCAGCCCCTTGCCCGGTGCCAGCTGCAGGCGTTGGAACGACGCCGACACCGACCCCGAGGTCACCCGCATGTAGGTGCCCCCCGACTCCGGGGTGCTCAGCGTCAGGTACGCGACGTCGGTGCCCAGTAGGTTGCGCGCCCGCTCCACGATCGCCTGCAGCACCTGGTCCAGGCTGCGCATCCCCGCCAGGTCGTTGGCCGTCTCGAACAGCGCGCTCAGTTCCGACTCGCGGCGCTGGCGGTCCCGCATCACCGAGCGCACACGTAGCGCCGCGAACTTGGCCGCCTCCAGCTCGGCTATCACCTCCGGATCGTCACCGCGGGCACGCGCACGAAGCACCGGCCGCTCGTACTCCACGGCCGGGGCGTCGCGCAACAACAGGTCGAGGAAGAAGGCCTGACCGTCGGGATCGGTCGATCCGCTCATATCTGGGGTACCGGAAGTGGTGATGTTCAGCTCGCGTTCCATGCTCCGTCCACGGGCAGGGACGCGCCGTTGACGAACGACGCGTCCGCACTGCAAAGGTAGGCGACCAGTTCGGCGACCTCGGAGGGTTCGATCAGCCGCTTGAGCGGTGTCCGGGCCAACAGGACCTCGGAGATCACCCGCTCCTCGGGGATACCGTGCGCGGCGGCCTGCTCGGTGATCTGCTTCTCCACCAGTGGGGTACGCACGTATCCGGGGTTCACACAGTTGGAGGTCACCCCGTGCTCGGCCCCCTCCAGGGCCACCACCTTGGAAAAGCCCTCCAAGCCGTGTTTGGCGGCCACATAGGCCGACTTGTAGGCCGAGGCGCGCAGTCCGTGCACCGACGAGATGTTGACGACGCGGCCCCATCCCTGCCGGTACATGTGGGGCAACGCGCCGCGTACCACGCGGAAGGGCGACTCGACCATGAGACGAAGGATGAGGGAGAAACGCTCCGGAGGGAAGTCCTGGACGGGGGCGACCGTCTGGACGCCGGCGTTGTTGACCACGATGTCCGACCCCCGGGCGGCCTCCTCCGCGGCGTCCAGATCGGTCAGGTCCAGCACGACCGCCTCACCGACACCCTGGCCGGCGAGGACTTTGAGTGCCTCGCCGTCCTGGTCGACCAGTCGGACGTCGGCTCCGGCGTCCGCCAGGCGCAGGGCACACGCTCTGCCGATACCACTGGCCGCCCCGGTCACCAGGGCGGTGCGCCCCGTGAGGTCGACCCGGGTGGTGTGGGCGACCACCGTTGTTGTGGGGGAGGGGGGCTGGGTGGCCTGCCGGGCTGCGTCCGACAGGAACTCGTGCGTCGTCATGGCAGCAAAATAGGCGGGCCTTCCCGGGTGAGGGATAGGTCCGTCATACACACCCCGCGTCGAGGACATGTGGTCGACGGCCATGGGCTCCGAGTCGGCTGTGGACTTCACACTGGCCGAGCTCGTGTGACCAGGGTCTCTCACCCATGTCGTGTGCGCCACAGCGTGATTAGTCTTCGGTCACACGGACTCCCGCTCACCGTTCGGTTCTCTCGGAGGCACCGCATGACCCCGCACCAACCCCCGTTCCGTCTCCCGCCACCCCCTTCGGTCGCCGCCCCCGGGCGCCGATTCCTTCCCCCCCTC
>CALGOD010000571.1 GCA_937957845.1 uncultured Nocardiopsis sp. | reverse complement strand
GGCCCAGGTCCCCCCGGGCGTCCCCGACACCGCCACCGCCCAGAGTCGGCTCGACTCGCTCACCGTCAGGGCCAAGGGCCCCCAGACCGGCTACGACCGCAGCCTCTTCCCCCACTGGAACGTGATCGACGGCCCCTGCACCTCACGTCAGGTCATGCTCAGCCGGGACGGCCACGACGTGGTGACCGACTCCAACTGCCAGCCCACCTCCGGCAGGTGGTACAGCGCCTTCGACGGAGTCTGGGTCCACGACGACCCGTCCCAGATCAGCGTCGACCACATGGTCGCGCTCAGTGAGGCCTGGAAGACCGGGGCCTCCTCGTGGAGCACCGCCAGGCGTACCGAGTTCGCCAACGACGTCGGCAACACACAGCTGTGGCTGGCCACCCCCTCCAGCAACAGCTCCAAGGGGGACAAGGACCCCTCCGAGTGGATGCCTCCCAACAGGGCCGTCCACTGCGACTACGTCAAGTCCTGGATCAACGTCAAGTACGTCTACGGCCTCACCGTCACCTCGACGGAGAAGTCCTCCCTCCAGAACACGATCGACACGGCCTGCTGACCACCCCACCACGCGGGGTCCGTCTCCCGAAGACGGGCCCCGCCCCCACCGCCGCCTCCCGCGCGCCCCGAGGATTCTGGCGTGCCGTAACCCCGTCCGCTTCTCCCAGCCGCCGCGATGATCCACTATGGGTGTGGCAGTCACCAGGCCCGTGTGCGCCCGCCTCGGGAAGCACCGGGTGCCCCGCCAGGCGAAGCGACCAGAAGGGCTCACAGATGACCGGCACCAGGGGGACCCGCGGGGCGACCCGCCTCGCGGTCCGCTACTTCGACGACCGTGTGCTGTTCAGCGACAGCGAGGCCTGGGCCTACTTCCGGCTGCCCACCGTCTCCTACGAGTTCACCACTCCCGAGGAACGCCAGGCACTCGCCACCAACATCACCATCGCCCTGGCCGCCATCCGCATGAACGACGCCGAGGTCCACCTGCGCGTCGCCCACCGCACCTACCCGGCCGCGGACTGGGCCACCCGCCTGGACGCCACCTCCGACTCCGGCCCCGGCTGGTACGACTACCTCGACGAGATGTACCGGCACGTGTGGGCCAAGGACTTCTGGACCAAGGAGGTCTACCTCGGCGTCCGGCTCGGCCAGCGCAACCCCGGAGCCGGGCTCGGCCTGTTCTCCCAGTTCTTCGGCGCCTACCAGCGCACCGAACAGATCCTGGGCATCAACGACGACGCCGTGGACGACAGGGAGATCGCCCGCTGGACCGACCAGTCCGAACGCCTGGGCCGCGCCCTGGCCGCGAGCTCCCTGCACGCCCGGCACGCCACCTCCGACGAGGTCGCCTGGCTCATCCGCCACGCAGTCAGCGGTACCGCCGAGGAGATCCGGCCCTCGGCCGCAGGCCGTCGCACCTGGGGGCGCGGTGAGATCGAGGCGCTCGTGGACGGCGTCGTGCACAACGGCCGCTCCATGCTGCGACTGGAACAGCCCGCCGGGTCCACCTACGTCGCGTTCCTGTCCTTCGCGCGCTTCCCCGACCTGATGCCCTTCCCCGACGGCGAACCGTGGATGCACCACGCCGACGCCCTGCCCTTCCCGGTCGAGATGTCCCTGCGCATGAAGCTCATCCCCCCGGCCAAGGCCTCCAAGGACGTCGGCCGCAAACTCGCCCACGCCCGCGACATGGACGCCCACATCCGTGAGGCCGGGGTGGAGGCGCCCATCGCGCTCGCCGAGCAGATCGACGCCGCCCGCATGCTGGAGCACGGCATCACCAAGGAACGGCTGCCGTTCGTCTACGGCTGGCACCGCCTGATGGTGTCCGCGCCCACCGAACGCCTCCTGGGCCAGCACGTCGAGGCGGTCGTGGAGCACTACCGCGACATCGGCATCGACGTCATCAACTCCACCGGAGACCAGTTCTCCCTGTTCAACGAATCCCTGCCGGGCGACCGCATCCGCCTGGGCGCCTACGCCCAGCGCCAGCCGCTGCGCACCATCGCGGGCGGCATGCCCACCGCCACCGTCGACGTCGGCGACCGTGTCGACCACTCCGGCGGCGGCTGGGTCGGCCCCTACATCGGCGAGACCCTCGGACGGGCCCGTTCCATCGTCCACTTCGACCCCATGGTCGCCGCGGCCCGCAACCGCCCCACCGCCATCGCCATCACCGGCGAACCGGGCGGAGGCAAGACCACCCTGGCGCTCCTGCTCATCTACCAGCTGGCCCTGCGCGGGGTCACCGTGGCCGCGATCGACCCCAAGGGCGACGCCGAGTCCCTGGTCGAACTCCTGCGCCGCCGTGGCCGCAAGGCCCGCATCATGTCGCTGGGGTCGGCCCAACCCGGCCTGCTCGACCCCTTCGCCTTCGGTGACGACCTGCCGTCCAAGAAGACCATGGCCACCGAGACCCTGCGCCTGCTCCTGCCCCGCATGAGCGAGGAACGCGAGTCCGCCATGATCCAGGCGGTGGCCGCGGTGGCCAACCAACCCCAGCCCTCCCTGGCCAAGGTCGTGGACCACCTGGTCTCCTCCCCGGGAGCGGCCTCGCGCAACCTGGGCGCCGTACTGCAGTCCATGTCCGAGATGCGTCTGGCCAGCCTGTGCTTCGACCCCCAGGGCGACGCCCAGGTCGACACCGAGGGTTGGACCACCGTGTTCACTCTGGGCGGGCTCACCCTGCCCGACTCCGGGGTCGGCCGCGACGACTACTCCTACGAACAACGCCTGTCGGTGGCCCTGCTCTACCTGGTCTCCCAGTTCGCACGCCGTCTCATGAACGGACTGGACCGTCGCCTGCCCAAGGCGATCTTCCTGGACGAGGCGTGGGCGGTGACCTCCACCCCCGAGGGCGCCAAACTCGTGCCCGAGGTCTCGCGGATGGGCCGCTCCCGCAACACCGCGCTCATCCTGGTCTCCCAGAACGCCGGTGACCTGCTCAACGAACAGGTGACCAACTGCCTGTCCTCGGTATTCGCCTTCCGCTCCAGCGAACGCTCCGAGGTGGAGAGCGTCATGTCCCTGCTGGGCATCGAGCCCACCGAGGACCACCTGGCCGTGCTGCGCAACCTCGGCAACGGCGAGTGCCTGTTCCGCGACCTGGACGGCAGGGCCGGGCGGATCGGCGTCGACCTGGTCTCGAACAACCTGCTGCGCTGGCTGGACACCAACCCCACCCGCCGACGCCCTGGTGAGGACGAGGAGTACGAGGACCTGGCCTCCGCCGCCGAGCGGGGGTAGACCCTCTTCTCCCCCGTGATCTTGCTCCGGGTGACACTGTCGAGTGCTCCCGGTGACGCTGGGAGCAAGATCACGGGGAAGGCGGCAGACCAAGGAGGCTTATCGGCCTGCTGCCTGACAGAGAAGCGTCAGCGCCGACCCCGGACCCGCCCCTGCCCCTCGGCGCCCGACCCCAGGTACCGACCCCGGATCCGACCGGCGCCTCTCAGCTCCGACCCCGGACCCGCCCCCCGGCCCCCACAGGACACCACCCCTTCCGTCCGGGGTGCGCCGGAGCCGCTCTACAGCTGGTCGTGCTACAG
>CALGOD010000570.1 GCA_937957845.1 uncultured Nocardiopsis sp. | reverse complement strand
CTCCGCGCTATTACCCGCAAGTAACATAGACTCGGAACGCCGGTGTGTGGCGCACCGGACGACGAAGCAGGATGGGAGGCCACGGACGATGCTGTACCTCATACTGGGCATCATCACCTCGGTCTTCGCCGTGGTCGCGTTCACCATGTTCGCTCTGGGCATCCGCCAGATCGTGCGAACCGTGAGTGTGGGCCGTGCGGTGGAGCCAGAGCGCAAGGGGCCGTTCGGACAGCGGCTGACCATGACGCTCATCGAGATCATCGGACACGGGCGGATGCTCAAGCGCCCCTGGATCGGTGTCGCGCACTGGTTCGTGATGGTCTCCTTCCCGCTGTTGGTCTTCACGGTGATCGAGGCGCAGGGCGAGGTCTTCGACCCCTACTTCAAGCTTCCGATCATCCATGACTGGACCATCTACGGTCTGGCCATCGAGATCATCACCGCGGCCAGCGTCGTCAGCATCATCGGGCTGACCATCTACCGTCTGCTCAACGGTCCCCGCCGTAAGGGCCGTGACTCGCGGTTCACCAACTCGCGGCACTGGACCGCCTACTACGTCGAGGCCTACCTGTGGGGTCTGCTGATCTCGATCTTCGTGATCCGCGGTCTCAAGTCCGCCATGGGCGACTTCCCCTTCCCGGCCTGGGCCACCCCGATCTCCACGGGCCTCGGGCAGATCCTGCCCGGCGACCCCGCGGTCGCCGAGCCGGCCATCGCCCTGGTCGCCGCGTTCAAGCTGATCATCAGCTACCTGTTCTTCGTCGTCATCGCCCGCGTGCTCACCATGGGCATCGGCTGGCACCGCTTCGTCGCACCGGTCAACATCTACTTCAAGCGCAACGCCGACGGCAGCCCCTCCAACGGCGCCGCCAAGCAGATGATGGACAAGTCCGGCACCAAGCCTCTCGACTTCGAGGAGGCCGATCCGGACGAGGATCCCTTCGGTGCGGGCAAGATCGAGGACTTCACCTGGAAGGGTCTGCTGGACTTCACCAGCTGCACCGAGTGCGGACGCTGCCAGTCGCAGTGCCCGGCCTGGAACACCGGTAAGCCGCTCTCACCCAAGAAGGTCATCCTCGACCTCCAGCAGCACACCTACGAGAAGGCTCCGTACCTGCTCCAGGGCATCACCGCCGAGACCCTCGCCGAGAAGCCCGACGAGAGCCACGCCGGCGTGGACGTCCTCGCCCTCCTCAACCGGCCGCTGGTCGGCACCGAGGAGGAGAACGGCGTCATCCACCCCGACGTGCTGTGGTCCTGCACCAACTGTGGTGCGTGCGTCGAGCAGTGCCCGGTCGACATCGAGCACATCGACCACATCCTCGACATGCGCCGCTACCAGGTGATGGTCGAGTCCAACTTCCCCTCCGAGGCCAACACGCTCCTGAAGAACCTGGAGAACAAGGCCAACCCGTGGGGCATGGCCGAGGACCGGCGCATGGACTGGATCGAGGAGCTGGCCTCCCAGGAGAACCCGGTCGAGGTCCAGGTCGTCGACGACAAGCTGCCCGAGGACACCGAGTACCTGTTCTGGGTCGGCTGCGCCGGTGCTCTGGAGGACCGCGCCAAGAAGACCACCAAGGCCATCGCCGAACTGCTGGACATCGCGGGCGTCAAGTTCGCGGTCCTCGGCGGCATGGAGGCCTGCACCGGTGACCCGGCGCGTCGCCTGGGCATGGAGTACGTCTTCCAGATGCTCGCCCAGCAGAACGTGGAGACGCTCAACGAGGCCGGGGTCACCAAGATCGTGGCCAGCTGCCCGCACTGCTTCAACACCCTGGCCAACGAGTACCCGCAGCTCGGCGGCACCTACGAGGTGATCCACCACAGCCAGCTGCTGGCCAAGCTCGTGGAGGAGGGCAGGCTGACGCCCGTCAACTCCGTGGACGAGAACATCACCTACCACGACCCCTGCTTCCTGGGCCGCCACAACAAGGTGTACACGCCGCCGCGCGACATCATGGCGCAGGTGCCCGGGGTCAAGACCCAGGAGATGCACCGCCACAAGGAGCGGGGCTTCTGCTGTGGTGCCGGTGGTGCCCGCATGTGGATGGAGGAGCGGATCGGCAAGCGCATCAACACCGAGCGGGTGGACGAGGCGCTGACCACCAACCCCGACACCGTCTCCACCGCGTGCCCGTTCTGTCAGGTCATGCTCGGCGACGCGATCAACGAGAAGAAGTCGCAGGGCGAGGCCAAGGAGTCGCTGGAGGTCGTGGACGTCTCCCAGCTGCTGTTGCGCTCGGTCAGGGACGAGAACCCGGCCGGGGGCGAGTCGAAGGAGAAGGCCGAGGCCTGATCCGACGGCCGACGCCGACGGAACCCGAGGGGGCCGGTCCGACACCATGGTGTCGGACCGGCCCCCTTTCGCGTGCTCCGGCGGGTCCCCGTCCCTCAGGGGGCGAGGTGCTCGGAGAGGAAGTCGTCGAGGACGTGCCGGGTGGTCTGACTGGCGAACCCGCCCCAGTTGATGTCGAACATGTGCTCCGTCCAGGGCAGCTCCAGGTGCCGGTGCGCGACCCCGGCGGCGTCGAGTCGGGAGACCAGGCGGTGGTTGTCCTCGGGGTCCAGGAACAGGTCGTGGCCGGAGGTGATGACCAGGGTGGGCGGCACGTCCGGGGAGACATGGGTGATCGGGGACATCGACGCGTACTCCTCGGGCACCTCCTCCAGGGTGCCGCCCGCCATCCGTTCGGCGCCCTCGTCCAGCTCCTCCCGGATGGGGGAGTGGCGCTGGCGCCACGGCACCCGCGGTGCGTCGGCGGTGCCGTCGGCCACCGAGTACCAGGCCACGACCGCGTCGACACCGGTCTCCGGCACATCGCAGCTCGGCGGGATCTCCTCGTCCGAGGTGTAGGCGGCGAGCAGAGCCAAGAGGCCTCCCGCGGACTGGCCGTTGACGGCGAGCCGTGAGGCGTCGGCGCCGTACTCCCCGGCGTGTTCGCGTGCCCAGCCGATGGCGCACTTGACGTCGGAGACCGAGGCCGACCAGTCCCCGTCGGGGAAGTGCCGGTAGTCGATGTCGAAGACCACGTGTCCGCTGTCGGCGAGCCAGGTGTCCCAGCGGGGGAACAGGCTCTGGGGCAGGTCGTCCGCGCCTCCGTGGACGTTGACCACGATCGGCAGTGGAGCGTCGCCGTCGCGCTCGGCGGGTTCCCACACGTCCAGTTCCAAATCCTCGGGTCCGTCGGGTCCGTCCTCGGTCCGCAGGTAGACGTGGGTCCGGGGTTCGCGGTCGGTGCTGGTGGCGAACCCGGCGGTGTACTGGCCGAGGTCGAGCCGGACGCCCTCGGCGCGGGCGGTGGACCACAGCGCGGCGGGCGGGACGAGGGCCATGACCAGGAGGACCCCGTTGACCACGGCCACCATCGCGGCCAGGCGGGCCCGCCCGGGACGGGGGCGACCTGCGGAGGCCCGCCCCCGGGAGAGGAGCGCCAGGACCAGGCCGATCGCCGCCGGAGCGGCGAGGAGCAGGCTGAACTCCAGCATCAGGAGGTTTGGCACGAGCAGAATCAATCCCTACCAGGCGGTCAAATCCTTTTACGAGCGT
>CALGOD010000569.1 GCA_937957845.1 uncultured Nocardiopsis sp. | reverse complement strand
CACCCTGCTGCCCAATCCGGCGCTACGTGAGCAGTACGCGGACGAGGACTACGCATTGGCCTTCGCACGGATCGAGAACCATTACTTCGTCAATCGCGGGTTCTTCACGCCGAGTCAGCTCATCGCCGGCGCGGAGAGGATCCGGCACATCCCCGGTGTGATCGTGCAGGGTCGCTACGACGTGTGCACCCCGGCCCGCACCGCCTACGACCTGCACAAGGCGTGGCCCGAGGCGGACTTCCACCTCGTGGACGACGCCGGGCACGCGTTCGACGAGCCGGGCATCCTGCACCACCTGATCGAGGCGACCGACCGCTTCGCGGAGTGAGGGGTACGGTCCGGTGACGAGGTGACGGCCTCCCCGGGCGGACCGGGGAGGCCTGGAGTCCGGGTCCTCCCGGCCTCATCGTGGTCAGCGGTAGGAACACTCCACGTCGGCTTGGCCGCCGATGGCGAACAGGTCCGGGTCGGCCAACAGCCGTTGCGCCCGATGGCGGGAGAGGTTCCACGACGCCGCACCCGTGTCGGGTTCGCCCGTCGCGAGGTCTTGGAAGCCCAGCAGGGCGCAGTCGCGGTCCCTTCCCTCCAACTCCAACAGCCCGGGGAGCGCGTCGGTGGACAGGTCGCGCAGGTACCAGGTGTCGACCACGGACAGGTCCAAATCGTGATGGCTCTCGGCGATGCGCAGGTCCGGGTCTCCGTAGGCGAACACGGCCAGGGCCAGACCCGCCAGGGCGGCCGTGGCACGGGGCAGCCAGGGCGCCGGTCGTCCCAGGGTGTCGAGCATCCCCGCCGCGATCACCAACGCGAACACTCCCGCACACCACACGATCCACGCCTCGGCGCTGATCCGCAGTCTGGTCAGGCCGAAGGTGTCGATGTACAGCTGCAGACGCAGCATCGCCGAGGCGAGGATGACCAGGGTGAGCACGCACAGCGCTCCCAGTAGCGCGTTGCGCGGAACGCGGGTGGCGCGGGACGGCAGGATGCGTACGGCCGCCGCGATGACGCACAGTACGAGGAGACTCACCATCACCAGCTGGAAGAAGCCCTGACGGGCGTACTCGGCGTAGGTGACCCCGGCCACGCGTTGGACGTACTCGTCACCGCCGAACATGGCCACGGTCTGTACCCCGAGGAACGCGCCGAACAGGAGGGCGAGGGCACCGAGCGGAACAGTCCACACCCACACCGGCACGGGAGTCCTGGGGGAGGGGGCCGCGGTGGGGGAGGGAGACGGAGCGGTCTTCGGCGCGGGGCGTCGACGAGCGGTCAGGACCGCGGAACCGGTGAGGAGGACGGCCACGGCCATAGCGAACAGGTCGCCGAGCAGGGTGAGTCCGCCGCTGTTCGCGAACAGGTGGGAGAACACCTGCCGCAGGTGGCCGGCGAACACCGCGTCGGCGGAGGCGAAGAGCACGCCGAAGACCAGGAGCAGGCCGGCCGTGACCGACACGGTGAGCAGGACCGGCCCCGCCAGACGACGGGACCGTGTGTCACGTAGAGATCGGAAGAGCGTCGTGTAGGGAAAGAGTGTAGATCTCGGTGGTCG
>CALGOD010000568.1 GCA_937957845.1 uncultured Nocardiopsis sp. | reverse complement strand
CCAGGACGGAACTCCCCGACGCGGTGAAAACCCTTCTCACCGACTCTCCGGTCGGGTTCGCCCTGCTCGGCCCCGACGGCGTCTTCGACACGATCAACCAGTGCCTGGCCGCGGTCCTAGGCCGTACCCCCGCCGAATGTCTCGGCAGGACCCCCGTCGACCTGTTGCGCGAAAGCGGTGAGCACGACGCGGCCGCCGAGCACCGCACCTGGCTGGACGGGGTACGCGAGGAGGGCCGCGTCGTGCGCGGCCGTTACCGCACCTCTGCGGGCCGACTGTGGGAACTGACCTGGTTCCCCGTCACCGAGCCGGACACGGGGGAGGACCGTGTCGCGCTCATCGCGGTCCCCGGCGTCGAACAGGACGCCGTGCACGACGGAGGTCCGGCCCACCGCGACGAGCAACGGCTGCGCGCCCTGCTGCAGGCGGGCAACCAGATCTTCTGGACCGCCGGACCCGGTGGCGACATCCAGGAGGACTGCCCCCAGTGGCGGGCCATCACCGGTCAGGAACCGGAACGCTACCTGGGACGCGGCTGGTTGGAGGCCCTCCATCCCGATGATCGTCCTCGGGTCGAGCGCGCCTGGGACGACGCGGTCCTGGACGTGACCCCCTTCGACGCCATGTTCCGTGTGCGCACGGTCTCGGGCGGTTACGGGCACTACCGGGCCCGCGCCCACCCGATCATGGAGGGTTCCCGCCCGGCGGAATGGGTCGGCACCCTGGCCGACATCACCAACGAGCGGGAGGCCGACGAACTCCGACGGCGTCTGAACCAGCAGCTCAGCGAGGCGGCGATGCGCACCGCACGCCTGCAGAAGGCCACCTCCGACCTGGCCGAGGCGCTCACCGCCGACGAGGTCGTCGACGCCATGTCCGAGATCGGGCGTTCGGGAGTGGGCGCCGACCACACGTGCGTGGTCCTGCTCGACCGGGACCGCCTCCGGCTGCACACCATCGCCACCGAGCACGCCCACCGACTGCCCCGCTCCGTCTTCCCGCTCGACCACCCCGACATCGCGGCCCGTGCGATCGCCGACCGGTCGCCCCGACTGGCGGCCGGTCCGGCACAGCTCTCCGAGCTGCTCGACGACGCTCCCGAGGTCGCGGAACTGGTCCGCAGCACACCGGAGAGGGCCTGGGTCGCACTGCCGATGATGGCCGCGGGCCGCCCCATCGGCGCGTTGCGCTTCGCGTTCTCCACACCCCGGGAGATCACCGACGAGGAGCGCGTCTTCCTTGAGGCCCTGGCCGGTCAGTGCGCGTTGGCCATCGGCCGCGCCACCCTCTACGAGCAGGAACACAGCACCGCCGAGGAACTCCAGCGCAGCCTGCTGCCCGAGGAACTGCCGGAGGTGCGCGGTGTACGCCTGGCGGCCTACTACCGGTCGGGATCGCAGAACGTGCAGGTCGGAGGGGATTGGTATGACGCCTTCCCGCTCCCCGACGGCCGCGTCGCCGGGGTGCTGGGCGACGTCATGGGCAAGGGCATCCCCGCCGCGGCGGGGATGAGCCGCATCCGTAACGCGCTGAGGGCTCTCGCGTTCTCCATGCCCGAGCCCGCCGACGTCCTCACCGGGCTGGACCGCATGTTCGCGGCGACGGAGGGTATGGACCAGGTGACCACCCTGGTCTACTTCGTGCTGGACCCGGTCACCGGTCAGCTCGACCTCAGTAACGCGGGGCACCTGCCACCACTGGTCGTGGCCGGTAACGCGGGTCCGTTCCTACTCGACACCGAACCGGATACACCGCTCGGAATCAGCTCCGAGCGGGGGCATCACAAATTCTTCGTGCAACCCGGTAACACTGTCGCCCTGTATTCCGATGGACTGGTTGAGAACCGCAAACGGTCCGTCGACTCCGGACTCGGTGAGCTCGTCGACGTCGCGTCGTCGGCTCCGCCGGAGGCGGTGGGCGATCCACAGCAGATGCTGGAGTACCTTGTTGAGAGCATGCTCGATGGGTATGAGCAGGACGATGACGTCACACTGCTCGCAGTTCAGCTTCCGGTGATCGATTCGGCACCGGAGCAGTAGCACCGGTTCGTGGCCGAGCGGTAGACCGACAGCAGACCGTACGAACAAGTCCATTGCCTTGTCTACAGTGAAGAAGCCGTTCCACCCCGCGACGTGGGGGTGATCCTCTACGGGGGTGACCTCCCGGAGCGCATACGCTTGAAGGGGCGAACTCTCCGCTGAGCGCATACGCTGAAAGACCAACGGCTTCCCCGTCCTAGTGGGGGACGATCCCAGGCCGCAGGTGGGAGAGGGCGTCGTCGCCCGGTCCCGGCCAGGCGGACCACCGGGTCCGACAATCTCGCCACACGTCCGTTCGAGAGGTGTTTGTGTCATCTGCCAGTTCGACTCGCTCGAAGCAGTCCGAGTCACTGCAAGAGCCCGTCATTCAGCAGCTGATCGAGCGTGGGCGGTCCCAGGGCTTTCTTGAGCCCGAGGACGTGCGCCGTGCCTTCGAAGAGGCCGAGATCCCGATGTCGCAGGCGCAGTCCGTGCTCCGCAGCCTCGCGAAGGAGGGCGTGACCGTACTCGTTCCGGAGTCGGCCTCCTCCCGGCGCAAGACGCCGCGGCGCAAGTCGGCGACTACGCGGTCCACCTCGACCAAGCCCGTGAAGACCACCAAGGCCGCCAAACCGGCCCGTGCCGCGGCGGCCCAGGAACAGCCCGAGAGGGTCACCGAGGTCGTCGACCCCGCGGAGGCCGGCGAGACCACCGCCAAGGCGGCGCCCAAGAAGACCACGGCGAAGAAGACCACCGCCAAGAAGACGACGACCAAGAAGGCGGCGCCCAAGAAGACCACCGCCAAGGCGGCGCCCAAGAAGACCACGGCGAAGAAGACCACCGCCAAGAAGGGGCTCGAACTCGCGGCGGACGGTGAGTTCACCGAGGACGAGACGGGCCTGGACGACCTCGAACACACCGGCGCCGAGCTGGAACTGGTCGAGGACACCTCGGACTCGGCGGACAAGGAGACCAAGCCCGCCAAGCCCGAGGTCGTGGGCGCTCCCAACAAGAAGCCCGCCAACGAGGACGAGTCCTTCGTCCTCTACGACGATGACGACGACGCTCCCGCGGCACAGGTCGTCGCGGCGGGTGCGACCGCGGACCCGGTCAAGGACTACCTCAAGCAGATCGGTAAGGTCCCGCTGCTCAACGCCGAGCAGGAGGTCGAACTGGCCAAGCGCATCGAGGCCGGCCTCTTCGCCGAGGAGAAGCTGGCGGAGGAGGGTGAGCAACTCTCCTTCGAGCTGCGCGACGAGCTGGAGTGGATCGCCGAGGACGGCAGCCGGGCCAAGAAGCACCTGCTGGAGGCG
>CALGOD010000567.1 GCA_937957845.1 uncultured Nocardiopsis sp. | reverse complement strand
GGCTCCACCGGCGGGCTGACCCTCACCGCCACCACCAGGCTCTCCTCCGATCCCGAAGCCCGGGGCACCCTCATGTGGCTCCAGCGTGAACTCGGGGCGGCGACGGGGCTCCCCCTGGCCACCGGAGACGAGGCCGACGCCCAGGTTCGCCTGAGCGTCGACGCGGGGGCCGGTCTGGGCGACGAGGGCTACAGACTGATCGTGGACGACGAGGGCGCCATCATCGTCGGCAACGATCCGGCGGGGGTGTTCTACGGAGCCCAGACCCTGCGCCAACTCCTGCCCGCCGACGCCTACCGCGACGCACCGCTGGGGAACGGCGAGTGGACCCTGCCCGCGGTGAGCATCACCGACGCTCCGCGCTTCGCCTGGCGCGGGGTGATGCTGGACGTGGCCCGCCACTTCCAGCCCAAGCGCGAGGTCCTGCGGTTCATCGACCTGATGGCCATGCACAAACTCAACGTGCTCCACCTGCACCTGACCGACGACCAGGGGTGGCGCGTGGAGATCCGCCGCTACCCCAAGCTGACCGAGGACGCCTCCTGGAGGACCGAGAGTCAACTGGGTTCCAGCAGGCCGCCGGTGTTCGACGGCCGTCCGCACGGCGGCTTCTACACCCAGGACGACATCCGTGAGATCGTCTCCTACGCCAAGGCACGGCACGTGACGATCGTCCCCGAGATCGACGTGCCCGGACACTCCCAGGCGGCCATCCACGCCTATCCCGAGCTGGGTGAGAGCGGCCGGATCCCGGTGGGCACCCAGTGGGGCATCTTCGAGGACGTGCTCGCGGTGACCGACGAGGTCCTGGAGTTCTACCGCGACGTCTTCGACGAGCTGATGGAGCTGTTCCCCGGCACCTACATCCACGTGGGCGGGGACGAGTGCCCCAAGGCCCAGTGGAAGAAGAGCGAGTCCGCCCAGAGGCGGATCGAGGAGGAGGGGCTGGCCGACGAGGACGAGCTGCAGGGCTGGTTCGTCCGTCGCCTCAACGACCACCTGAACGCGCGGGGACGCCGTCTGGTGGGCTGGGACGAGATCTTGGAAGGAGGACCGGCCCCCGGGGCCACCGTGATGTCGTGGCGGGGGGAGGAGGGCGGTATCGCCGCCGCCCGCGCCGGACACGACGTGGTCATGAGCCCCACCCGTACCTCCTACCTGGACTACAAGCAGTCCGACTCCGAGCACGAGCCGGTCAAGGTGGGCACGCTGCTGCGGACGGAGGACGTCTACCTCGCCGAACCGGTACCCGCCGTTCTGACCGAGGAGGAGGCCGCACACGTCCTGGGCGCCCAGGTGAACGTGTGGACCGAGCACATCGACACCCCGCGCCGTTTGGACTACATGGTGTTCCCGAGGTTGTCGGCCTTCGCCGAGCAGGTGTGGTCCACGGGCGAGCGCGACTACGCCGAGTTCGAGCCTCGTCTGCGAAGGCACCTGGAACGCCTCGACGCGGCCGGGGTGGAGTACCGGCCCCTGGACGGCCCTCGCCCCTGGCAGACCCGGCCGGGCGTGGTGGGCTGGGGCTGAGGTCCCTCGCCTCTCCCCCGGGGCCCGGGCCGGCCCTCAGAAGTAGGTGGCCACCACGTCGACCACGGTGTCCCCGTCGTCCACCACCGGAATGATCCGCCAACGGTCGAAGGCCGTGCAGGGGTGGGAGATCCCGAAGGAGACCAGATCGCCGGGGCGCACCCCCAGCCCCGGCGGGACGCTCAGGTAGGCGTGGTGGTCGTTGAGGCCGGTCACCTCCAGGCCGTGCGCCGCTACCGTGTCACCGTCCGCGCGGCGCAACAGGCGCGGAATCGGCGGCCCCTGGTCGTGGTTGGCCTCGCGGCGCCCCAGACCGGCGATCGCCAGTCCCTCCTCGGGGACGGAGGTGATCTGCGCCCACAGCTCCAGGGCCCCCTCCAGGGCCTCGGGGCCCTCGGGCAACCGCCGATAGGGGGTCGTGCGCCGGTACAGGCCGTCGTCGTGGGCCACGTAGGCCCCACTGCGCAGGATCGGGACGACGTCCGTCCTCCCTCCGAGCTCCTCGGCGACCAGGTCGAACCACGCGCTTCCCCCCACCGAGAGCACGGGACGCTCCAGTCCGTGCTCGGCGGCCAACGCCGCCGCGTCCCCGGACAGGTCGCGCAGGAATCCTCGGACGCCGTCGGCGTCGCCGAGCGGCCCCTCATAGCCCGCGATCCCCGCCGGCTCCAATCCCGGCGCCTCGGCGACGGCGCGGGCCACCGTGAGCACCCCCTCACGGGTGCGGCAGCCGGTGCGCCCTCCGGGAACACCCCGTTCGACCATCACGCGCAACGGTCTGCCGCCGACCCGGTCGGCGACGGCGCGCGCGGCCACCGCCACACCCTCGGCGGAGTCGACGTAGAAGAGGAACTCGAAATCGGGGTCGTGGTCGAGCTCGTCGACCACCCAGCGCAGTACGCGGCCGTCCAGCAGCTGGTTGGCGAGCAGGACACGGCGCACACCGAAGCGGCGGTAGTCCAGGACCTGGTTGGCGGTGGCGGCGGTGACCCCCCAGGCTCCCGCGTCCAGTTGACGCTGGATGAGGGCGGGCGCCATGGAGGTCTTTCCGTGCGGCGCGAACAGCAACCCGTGGCGTTCGGTGAAGTCGGAGAGCGCGGCGATGTTGCGGTCGAGCGCGGAGGCGCGCAGCACCATGAGCGGCCAGGTGAAAGGACCTCCGAACAGCGGGTCGCGACGGGCCGCGAAATCCTCCAGGGTGATCGGGGCGCCCGTCCACCACATGCCCTTGGTACGCCAGTCGACGTGTTCGGTGGGAATGGTCAGCCGGTCGCTCACGTGGTGTGTGCCTCCTGCGCCAGTGTCCCGCCCCGGTCGGACGGCGTCACCGTCCGACCGGGGCGGGACCTCGGTGTGGGTCGCTCCGATCATTCCACCGGTACGGACCGGTGGCCAGACCCTCCATGGCCGGGCTCACG
>CALGOD010000566.1 GCA_937957845.1 uncultured Nocardiopsis sp. | reverse complement strand
CCACGTCCCGCCCGAGGGTCTTCCCCCGTGCGTGGCGGACCCGCCGCCAAGGTCTCCTTCACGCCGTCGCCGACCACTTGGCGCACGGCCTCGCACGGGTCGCTGTCGGGCGCGGACTCCTGGATGGTCACGGCCGCCTGTCGGGCGATGCGTCGGAACAGGTCACGTTCGGACGTGTCCAACCCCGCCAGGATCCGCTCCTCCACATGCTCCACACTCTCGTGGGCCCGCGCCAGGACCTCGCGCCCGTGTCCGGTGGGACACACCCTGCGTATCCGGCGGTCCTGGGGGTCGACCCGGCGCCGCACCAGGCCGGCCTCCTCCAGGTCGTCGAGCAGGTAGGTCATCACGCTGCGGTCGATCAGCAGTCGACGGGCCAGGGCCGCCTGGGTGGGAGGTGGGCCGGACGCGGTCGCGGTGAGCACGTGGTAGCCCCGGCTGCCGTGCGGCACGCCCTCCAGTACCGACTCCACCCGCTCGTGCCAGCGGTGCAGGACCACGGCGAGCGACCATCCCAGGTTCGTGTCCGAGGACGGCCCGTGCGCGGCCGGGGAGCGACCGGGCTCCGGAGCGGTGCGTGACATGGTCCGAGGCTATCAGGAATAGGTGGTATCTAAGATAAGTTGAGATCCATATCGTTTGTTGGACAAATCAATTTCGGCGCGTTCGCGAGGAGAGCACCATGCCCGACTACGGTCATCCCCTGCACTTCGGCACCTTCATCACCCCGGCCGCGCAGGATCCCGACCGGGCCGTCACCCTCGCCGAGCTCACCGAGTCCGCCGGACTGGACCTGGCCACGTACCAGGACCATCCCTACAACCCCGGCTTCCTCGACACCTGGACCCTGCTCACGTGGGTCGCCGCGCGCACCACCCGACTGCGGGTGTCGGCCAACGTGCTCAACCTTCCTCTGCGCCCTCCCGCCATGCTCGCCCGCTCCGCGGCCACCCTGGACCTGCTCTCCCGAGGCCGCTTCGAACTCGCCCTGGGCGCCGGGGCCTTCTGGGACGGCATCGAGGCCATGGGCGTGGAACGTCTCACCCCCCGCCAGGCGGTCGACGCGCTCAGTGAGGGCATCGACGTGATCCGCCAGGTCTGGGACACCGACGCACGCGGCGGTGTCCGCGTCGAGGGTGAGCACCACACCGTGCGCGGCATGAAGCGCGGCCCCGCGCCCGCGCACGACATCGGCATCAGCCTGGGCGCCTACAAACCCCGCATGCTCCGCCTGGTCGGAGCCAAGGCGGACGGTTGGCTGCCCAGCCTCGGCTACCTCCGCCTCGAGGACGTCGCCGACTCCCAGCGCATCATCGACGAGGCCGCGGTGGAGGCCGGGCGCCATCCCCGCCACGTCCGTCGGATGCTCAACCTCATGCAGGGGTCCTTCCTGCCCACCGGCCGGGGGTTCCTGCAGGGACCGCCCGAACAATGGGTCGAGGACCTGCTGCCTCTGGTCCTGGAACACGGCTTCTCCACCCTGATTCTGGGCACCGACGACCCCCGCACCATCCAGACCTTCGGTGCCGAGGTGGCTCCCGCCCTGCGAGAGGCCGTCGCCCGTGAACGCGCCGAGGCGGGCACCGACACCGGCCCCGCCCGGTCCGCGGCGTCCCTGGCCGCACGCCGTTCGGGCATCGACTACGACGCCGTGCCCGAGAGCCTGCGCACGAAGGCCGTGGAACCCGGCGACCGTGAGTACGCCCGAGTCCGCCACGGTTACATGCAACACGGCTCCCCGGGCCTGGTCCTGCGGCCCGAATCCGCCGAACAGGTCGCCGAGGCACTCGCCTACGCCCGCGCCCAGGAGGCCGGTACGCACGTGCGCAGCGGTGGCCATGGGATCAGCGGCCGTTCCACCGGCGACGGCGGAGTCGTCATCGACCTGGGGCGGATGAACGGCATCGAGGTCCTGGACGCCCGCTCCGGCCTGGTCCGTCTCGGCGCCGGTGCGCGTTGGGGGCGGGTCGCGCACACCCTCGCCTCCCACGGCCTGGCGATCAGCTCCGGCGACCACGGAGGCGTCGGGGTCGGCGGCCTGGCCACCACCGGCGGTGTGGGTTACATGAGCCGCGCGCACGGACTGACCATCGACAACATCACCGCCGTCGAATTGGTCACCGCCGACGGGCGGCCCCTGCGCGCCGACGCCGAGGAGCACCCCGACCTGTTCTGGGCGATGCGCGGCGCGGGCGCCAACTTCGGCGTGCTCACCGCCGTGGAGGTCAGGGCCGCGTCCGTAGGCGAGGTCGTCCTGGGACAGTTCGTCTACGACGCCACCGACACCGCCTCCTTCCTCCGGGCCTGGGGCGAGGTCGCCGAGGCCGCGCCACGGGAGGTCACCGCCTTCTTGACCATGGGACCGGCGCGCGGTGGACAGGGTCCCGTGGCCCAGGCCATGGTGGTCTTCGCCGGGGACGACACGGACGCGGCCGTGCGCGCCCTGGAACCCTTCCTCGCGGCGGGTCCCGTCCTGGACCAGCGGGCCCAGCTCGCGCCCTACCCCGCGATCCTGGTCGGCGCGGAGGGAGCGCACCAGGGCTACGGCCTGCCCGAGTCACGCTCGGGCCTGCTTCGCCACATCACCCCCGAGGCGGCCAAGGGCATGGGGGAGATGCTGGCCTCCGGTGACGTGATGTTCATGCAGCTGCGTCAGGTCGGCGGCGCGGTCAACGACCTGGCCGCGGACGCCACCGCCTACGCCCACCGGTCGCAGAACTTCTCACTGGCGGCGATGACCGTGACCGGTCGCGCGGCCCGGCTGGACGAGCACTGGGCGGGGCTGGGGGAGGAGCTGGAGGGCATGTACCTGAGCTTCGACACCCGCACCGGTTCCGAGGTGCTCGCCCAGGCCTTCCCCGAGCCCACGCTCGGCAGGTTGCGCGCGCTCAAGGCCGAGTACGACCCCCACAACGTGTTCGACAAGAACTTCGCGATCCCGCCCGC
>CALGOD010000565.1 GCA_937957845.1 uncultured Nocardiopsis sp. | reverse complement strand
CTCCCCCGGCGCGTTCGCGAGCATCTCCGCCAAGAGCTTGGCACATGTGCGGGCGTCGCCCAGCGCCGTGTGCTGACCGGTCGGCCAGTGCCCACTGAGCCGATAGGAGGCCTTGGGCAGCGAGTACCGGTCCAGGTCCACCTGGGAGCGCAGCGCACGCAGCGTGCACAGCCCCGCCTGACCCGTGGGCAGGCCTGCGGGCACCAGCTCGGAGGCGAGGAAACGCTGCTCGAAGTCGAGGTTGTGGCCGACCACGACCGCCCCCGAGAGCAACGCGGTCAGTTTCGGTACCACCTGGGCGATGGTCGGTGCGCCGATGGTGTCGCTCCGGCCGATCCCATGGAACTCCTGGCCCTCCACCGGTGCGCGCGGGTCGATCAGGGTGCTGAACTCCTCGACCGGTTCGCCGTCACCGCGCATGCGCACCACCGCGATCTCCACGATCCGCGCGCCCTCGTGCGGTTCGAGCCCGGTGGTCTCCATGTCGAGCACCGCGTACTCCAGGTCCGCCGCCCGCATACCGACCCCGCGCCGGGTCAGCGCGCCCATTCGCAGCGTTCCCATCGTGTGCCCCACTCCTTCGCCTGGTTCGGTGACCGGCCTCCCGGTGTTCAACGGCACCGACCCTACTCCCCACCTGCGACACCGGAATCCCCCGCGCACGCGTAGGAGCCGGATCCGCCCGGCTTCGGCCGCCGTCGACCCGTCGGAAGAAGAGGGGAGTATGTAACGTTCCTCTTCGTGTCCGCTTCCATGCGGACACTCCGCGCACAGTCAGCCCCACGCCACCGGCGAGGAGAATCCGCATGCCCCAGGTCCCCCTGCCCGAGTACGTCCCGCTGGCCGAGGTCGTCCGCTCCGGGATGCTCGAAAGCGTCCACTACGGAGCGGTCGTCGGGCTCTCCGGTGACGGGAGGATCACCTACGCGCGCGGCCCCGTGCACCGACCCATGTTCCCCCGGTCCTCGGCCAAACCCTTCCAGGCGCTGGCCATGCTGCGGGCGGGCGCCGCCCTGGAGGGCCCTTCCCTGGCCATCGCCGCGGGCAGCCACGGCGGTGAGGAGGTCCATGTCACCGAGACCGGACGCATCCTCGCCACGGCCGGGCTCACCACCGAGGACCTGCGCTGCCCGCCGGCCGTCCCCGGCGGCGGGGAGGCCCGGCTGGCCTTCCTCCGCGCGGGCCGCGAACCCGAGCGCGTGCTGATGAACTGCTCGGGCAAGCACGCCGGGATGCTCGCCGCCTGCGTCGCCAGGGGGTGGAGCACCGAGGACTACCTCGACCCCGACCACCCCTTCCAGCTGCTCGTCCACCGGACCACCGAGGAGCTGTGCGGTGAGCCCGTCGCGCACACGGCGGTGGACGGCTGCGGGGCTCCCCAGCTGGCCGTCTCCCTCGCCGGGCTGGCCCGAGGGCTGTGGCGGATGAACACCGCTCCCGCGGACTCTCCGGAACGCACGGTCATCGACGCGATGAGGTCTCACCCTCTGTACGTGTCGGGCACCGACCGCGTCGACACCGACCTCATGACCCGGATGCCCGGACTGGTCTCCAAGGTCGGCGCCGAGGGGGTCATGGCACTCAGCGCTCCCACGGGCGAGACGGTAGCGGTCAAGATCAGTGACGGGGACGCCGAGGGGCGGGCGCGTACGCTGGTCGCACTCGACGCGCTGCGGACCCTCGGTGTGGACGTCACCCCCGTCCAGGACCGGCTGCGCGTCGACGTCCACGGAGGTGGCGCCCCCGTCGGCGAGGTCCGCCCACTCTGACCAGACCCTCCTGGAAGGGTCCGTCATCGGAAAGGGACACAAAGTGCCGGACACCCTGAACCACGTCGTCATCGTCGGCGCCGGGATGGCGGGATTGCACACCGCCGAGGCTCTGCGCGGGCACGGCTTCGAGGGACGGTTGACACTCCTCGGTGAGGAGGCGCACCGCCCCTACTCGCGTCCACCGCTGTCCAAGGAGGTCCTGACCGGTGTGGGGATGGACCCGTCGGGGGGCGGCCCCGGCTGGTTGGTGGACCACCGGGCGCTGCGGTTGCGCGAGAACGACGTCATGGACGGACTCGACCTGGACTTTCGGCCGAACACCCGGGCCGTGGGACTGGACACCGTCGCCCGTGAGGTACACGTGTCCGGCCCCGACGGCGCGGACGCGGCGCTCGGCTACGACGGTCTGGTGATCGCCACGGGTGCGCGTGCGCGCCGTCCCGACACCGATCTGGACGGCGTGTACGTCCTGCGCACGTTGGACGACGCCGAGGCGGTGCGCGCGGAGTTCGATTCCGGTGGCCGTCTGATCGTGGTCGGGGCCGGTTTCGTCGGTGCCGAGGTCGCGGCCAGTGCGCGCACGGTGGGCATGGACGTGACCCTGGTGGAGGCGGCTCCCACCCCGCTGACCCGGGTGGTCGACCCTCGGATCGGCGGGGTCCTGACCGAACTGCACCGTGAGAACGGCGTGGACGTGCGTCTGGGCACGAGCGTGACCGGATTCGAGGGACGGGGCCGGGTCGAGCGGGTCCGGTTGGCCGACGGCTCGACCTTGGAGGCCTCGCTGGTGGTCGTGGGGATCGGCGTGCACCTGAACACCGAGTGGCTACACGGGTCGGGTGTGGAGCTGCTGGACGACGGTTCGGTGGCGTGCGACGAGTACTCCGCCACGTCGGTGCCCGGTGTGTACGCGGTCGGAGACCTGGCGAACTGGCCGCACCCGCGCTACGGCGGTCGGATCCGCCTCGAGCACTGGACGAACGCGAGCGAACAGGGTGAGGCCGCCGCGTACAACCTGCTCGCGGGCAGCGGGCGCACGCCCTTCACCCCCGTGCCCTACTTCTGGTCGGACCAGTACAGGATGAAGATCCAGCTGCTGGGGCAGGGCTCACCGGCCGACGAGGTCGCCTTCGTGCACGGCTCCCCCGAGGACCGGAAGTTCGTGGCCTTCCTCGGCAGGGGCGGCATGCTCACCGGTGTGCTGGGACTGCGCTCCACGCCGAGGACGATGCGCTACAAGCGGTTGTTGGAGCGACCCACGACGTGGGACGAGGCCTTGGAGGCCGCCGGAGTCGCCGTCGCGTAGCACGCGGTGCGTGCCTCACTCCCGCTCGGTGGGGTGGACGACGAAGATTTCCGACATACGCCCACATTTCTCCACGAACAGGTCGAGTTGTAAACCCCGACCCCGTCATCGCTGTCCCACTCTCCGATGGCACCGGACGTTCGGTGCCCCGGAGAGAGGGCCACGGACTTGAGCGAGAACGAGACCACCGCAGAACAGGGCGAGGCACCGAGGGCGGGACAGGAGGCCTTACACCACCCGCCCGGTGCCCCCGGGGCCCCGTACCGCCATGGACCGCGGTCCGATCAGGTCCCCTACGCCCAGTGGTACCAACAGACGTACCACCGGCCACCGCCCAGACCCCGGACACCATTGCCCCGGGCGCCCGGATGGCTTCCGGTCGCCGTACTCGGCGTCGGTGTGGTGGCCGCACTGTTGGCCACCCTCGACCGGCCGGGGGCCGGACTGGTCATCACGGGCGTGGTCGCGGGGCTGACCGCGCTCGCCGCGCTGAGGGTGGGCCCGACCAAGCCCGACACCGACGCGGGAGGCGGGGCGACCGATACCGTACGGGCGGACGGCGACGGCACCGGGACGTCCTCCTCGTCCGACACGTCCTCCACCACGTCGGAGGACGTGGACACCGCGCGATCCGGCGACGACTCCCCCGGCCCGACGGACACCTCCGAAGGGCCTCCGGGCGCCGACGCGGAAGAGGTGACCGGCCAAGCCGGGAAACCCGTCGCTCCCGGAGGGTCGACGACCGAAGGGGTTCCCACGGCGACCACCGGGGAATCGTTCCAGCGGGACGATGCTCCGTCACCGGAGCGCCGTTCCCACGCATGGTCGGCCGTCTACGGTGTGCTCGCCGCGTCCCTGCTCCTCACCGCGGTGTTCCGCGACGCGGGCTGGGTCCTGCTCTGGACCCTGACCGCCTCCCTCCTCTTCGCCTCGATGGCCTTCGCCGCGTACGACCCCGCCTCACCTCGGGGCGCGGTCGGCGTCGTCACGGGTTCCCTCGCCCTGTTCCGCAACCTGCCCTCCGCAC
>CALGOD010000564.1 GCA_937957845.1 uncultured Nocardiopsis sp. | reverse complement strand
CCGGTTCACTGGCCGCGCAGGTCACGCGCACGATGGTCGCAACGTTCCAGGGGAAGTCCGCGTCCAATACCGTACCGGCGAACCCCGACGAGGGTGACCCTTTTTTTCACATCTGCCTCACAAAGGAGCACATGAGCATGGGCCAGGAGGTTCGTTACCGCGTCCGCGGCGGACGCCCCCTCAGTGGAACGGCGTTCATCCAAGGCGCGAAGAACGCCGTCCTGCCGATGATCGGCGCCGCCCTTCTCGCAGCCAGGGGCCGTACTGTGCTGCGAAACGTTCCGGTCATCGAGGACGTGTATCGAGCTCTTGAGCTCGCCGAACACGTGGGTGCCAAGGTCGAGTTCCACGAGGCCGAGCGGACCGTCGTCATCGACGCCTCCCGCCTCAACGACCCCGAGCGCGCCGTCCTACCCGCTGAGATCGCGTCCCGCTTCCGCGGTTCCGTGCTCTTCGTTCCCGCGCTGATGCACCGCACCGGCCGTGCCCGCATCGAGGGCGTCGGCGGATGCAACCTGGGCAGTCGCAACCTGGACTTCCACTACCGCGGTTTCGCGCGGCTGGGAGCCGAGGTCACCGAGGACCCCGAGCGCAACCACATCAACGTCGAGGCCAGCAACCTGCGCGGTGGCCGCCTCTACCTGGACACGCCGTCCCACACGGGGACCGAGAACCTCATCATGGCCGCCGTGCTGGCCCCGGGCACCACCGTGATCGAGCACGCGGCCCTGGAGCCGGAGGTCCTCGACGTCATCGCGTTCCTGTCCGCCATGGACGCCAAGATCAGCGGCGGCGGCACCGGCCTCATCACCGTGGAGGGTGTCGAGGAGCTCACGGCCGTCGAGCACACCATCATGACCGACCGCATCGACGCCGGTGTGTTCGCCATGACCGTCGCCGCCACCGGCGGCGAGGTGAGCCTCGTGGGCGCCCAGCTGGACCACCTGGGCGTGGCCCGCTGGAAGCTGGAGCAGATGGGTGTGGGCTTCTCCCAGGAGGGAGCGGTCCTGCACGTCCACCGCGACCCCTCGGTTCCCCTGCGACCCATCAACGCGGTGACCTCGCCCTTCCCGGGCTTCGCCACCGACCTGCAGTCCCCTTTGATGGCCCTGGCCACCCTCGCCGAGGGTGAGAGCTACATTCACGAGGCCATCTACGACGGCCGGTTCGCCCTGGCCGACGAGCTCACCAAGATGGGCGCCAAGATCGAGGTGGAGGGCACCCGCGCCATCGTGCACGGACCCGCCGACCTGCGCGGCGCCGAGGTCATCGCCCACGACCTGCGCACCGGCGCGGCCCTGGTCCTCGCCGGACTGGTCGCCGAAGGTGAGACAATCGTGGCGCCCGGCTATCTGGTGGACCGCGGTCACTCTCAGTTCGCGACTCGGCTCGCCGCACTGGGTGGTGACGTGGAACGCGTCACTTCCTCGTAAGGAGCCGAACACGCAGGTCAAGCCGGGGTGGGGGCTACCTCTCCCACCCGGGCTTTCGGCGTTGATATGGAAAACGATCTTCTTGGCCCCGCACAATGGGTACGATCTCGGCAATGCCGTGACAGAGATCGGGTCGGGGAACCAGTGGGCGCACATAGTGAAGAGCGTGGAATGGTAGCGGGGAGCAGCCCGAGGTGAGTGCCCAGCGTACTGGCGATTTGACGATCGGCGTCATAGGGCCGCATGAGGTGGTCGAACGTGTCATGCTCATGGGCCCTGGGTCCACCGGACCCCTCAACGCCAGACTCATCGCCGCCGCGTACCGAGATGAGCAAGAGGCGACGGACAAGGTCGTCAGGCTGGGTTCGGCGATCGATGCCTACCTGTTCGCCAGCCCTGTCCCCTACGAGTTCGCACGTAAGGCGGGGGTGCTCACCATGCCCGCCACCTTCGTGCCTCTGGGCGGGGCGAGCCTGCACGAGGCCCTTCTCCGAGCGACCCTGGACGAGCGCTATGACCCGACCAGAGCCAGTCTGGACGTGCTCAGCCGCTCCGACGTTGTGGAGGCCTACTCCGAGGTCGACCTGCCCGTGGACGGTATCCATGTGCACGAGGAGCTCACCAACACCGCACAGTTGACGTCGTTCCATGAGGGACTGTGGCGCCGCAAGGCCACCAAGATGGCGATCACGTGCGTGCGCGGGGTCGCCGAACGTCTGGAGGCCATCGGTGTACCGGTGGTGCGGCTGCGGCCCACCAACGCGGGCGTGCGCAGTTCCCTGCAGACCGCGGTCCTGTTGGGTGCGCACCACCGACTGGAGGAGGCGCAGCTGGGCGTGGTGGTGGTGGACGTCCCCACCCTGCGCGACTCGACCCGGCGGTCGACCCCCCGCTACTGGCGGGAGGAGCTGCGGTTGTCACTGCACAGGTTGCTGCTCCAGGAGGCGCATCGGATAAACGCCACGGCGCACCGACTGGACGACCACTCGTTCATGGTGACGGCGACCCGCGGGTCGCTCGTGACCGCGACCGAGGGTTTCCGGCAGCCACCGTTCGTGGAGCGGATCAAGGCCGAACTCGGGATCGCGATCGAGGTCGGGATCGGCATGGGGCGGACCACCCAGGACGCCGAGGCGCACGCTCGGGCCGCGCTGAACCGTGCCCAGGCCTCGCGCCAGAGCTTCGCGGTGGACCGTGAGGGACGTTCCCTGGTGCCCGCGCAGCGCGCGCCGGCCCGACAGGCCTCGGAACCGCTGCGGACCAAGGGTCGCGAGACGCTGGTCCGGCTCTCGGAGAAGATCGCCGAGGAGGACGGGCCGCTGGTGGTGGACGCGGAGAACGCCGGGCGGATGCTCGGTGTCACCTCCCGGACGGCGCGCCGGCTGCTGCGGACACTGGTGGAGGAGGGGTTGGCGTGGCCGTTGCCGCCCAACCGCACTCTTCAGCCGGGCCGTCCCCGCCAGCTGTACCGACTGATCGTGGAGAAGCTGGACAAGGACTCCGCCGGCAAGTGACCGCCGCGGTCCCGAGCGCGCCTGAACGGCCGCCAGGACCGCGCGGACGTCGCGAGAGGGGGTGCTCCCGTGCGGGAGCACCCCCTCTCGCGTGCGGGCGGTGGGGAACCGTACGGACCGTTGCGCCACAGGGCGGCGTGCCGGAAGGGCGGCGGGCAGGGCGGAGAGCGCGATCGTCGTCCACAGCCTGTGGACAATGCGGTGGCCGCCCCCACCCCTCCCCTGCCAGGCTTGCGCTCATGCACGACGACGGTAAGAAGACCAACGGCGGCGAAGCCTCCGGCCCACAGCTCGAACTGCTCCTCATCGGAGGAGGATCGGGGACGGGAAAGACCACGGTCGGCTGGGAGGTCTCCGAGATCCTCAAGCGGCGCACGATCGCACACTGCGTGCTGGAGGGCGACTTCATGGACCAGGTCCACCCCGCCCCGCTCGGTGACCCCGACCGGGCGGGGATCACCGAGCGCAACGTCGCGGCGGTCTGGGCCAATTACGCGGCGCTCGGCCACCGTCGTCTCGTCTACACCAACACCGTCAGTGTCCTGGAGGAGCGCATGCTCCGCCGCGCCATGGGCAGCGGGGACATCGCGGTCACCCGGATACTGCTCACCGCGGACGAGGCCACCGTGCGCGAGCGCCTGGCCGTGCGGGAGACCGGCTCGCAGCTGCTCACCCACATCGAACGCAGTCTGCGCGCGGCCGCGCTCCTAGAGGCCGAGGCCCCCGCCGGAACCGTGCGCGTGGCCACGGACGGCCTCGCCGTCGGGGAGATCGCCGAAAGGGTCGTGGCCGCGACCGGATGGTGAACCCCCGGCCCTTCACCCACAGGCCGTGGACGAAGAGCCGGGGCTCGGCGTCGCCGTCAGCGCCGCGTGTCGTAGGAGGTGGCGACGGAGAGGAAGACGTCGTTCTCCTCCGGGGTGCCCAGGCTCACCCGGGCGCCCTCACCGGGGAACGGGCGCACCGAGACCCCCTCCTTCGCGCACGCGGCGGCGAAGTCGAGCGTGTCCTCGCCCGCACGCAGCCACACGAAGTTGGCCTCGGTGGGAGGCACCGTCCAGCCCGAGGCGATGAGCGCCTCGCGGACGCGCCCACGCTCCTTGACGGTCTCCTCCACCCGTTCCAGGAGCTCCCCCTCCGCTTCGAGGGAGGCGATCCCCGCCGCCTGGGCGAGGTGGTTCACCGCGAACGGCACGAGGGTCTTGCGCACGGCTCCGGTCACGTGCGGGTGTCCCACGAGGAAGCCCAGGCGTACGGCGGCGAGCCCGTAGGCCTTGGAGAAGGTGCGCAGCACCGCGACGTTGGGCCGGTCCCTGTACAGGGAGATCCCGTCGGGCACCTCGGGGTCGCGCACGTACTCGCGGTAGGCCTCGTCCAGGATCACCAGGACGTCCTCCGGCACGCGGTCCAGGAACGCGACCAGTTCCTCCTCGCGCAGCGAGGTGCCGGTCGGGTTGTTGGGGTTGCACACGAGCACCATGCGGGTGCTTTCGGTGATCGCCTCCGCGATCGCGTCGAGGTCGTGCGTCTCGTCCTTGAGGGGCACCTGGACGGAGGTGGCCCCCGACAGCCCGACGAGCAGGGGGTAGGCCTCGAAGGAGCGCCACGCGTAGACGATCTCGGCTCCGGGTTCGCCGACCGCTTCGAGCAACTGCTGCAGCAGACCCACCGAACCGGCGCCCAGGGCGACGTGCTCCTCGGGGACGTCCAGGCGTCGGGCGAGCGCGGAGGTGAGTTCGGAGGCCCCCGGGTCCGGATAGCGGTTCAGGTCGGCCGCGGCCCGGGTGATGGCCTCACGCACCGAGGGGAGCGGTCCCAGAGGGCTCTCGTTGGAGGACAGCTTGATCGAGCGCCCGTGGGGCCCGACGACCTTCTGGCCGGGCTTGTAGGCCGGAATACTTTCCAGTACCGACCTCAGATATGACGATTTCGACTCCGACACCATTGTCCTTCCTCAATACTTTGTGCTAACCCCGCGACACGCTCAGCGATATCGCGTCCGGGTCGGCCACCGCTCCCAGCGGAAATATCGCACAAAAGAGGAGATACCACCATGCTCTTGCGCCTCTACTCCACCACTTCAGCACGAATCCCCACAGGTCAGAGCACCCACCGGAAGGCGCGCCGGAATTTCGTCCGATCATTGGCTCTACCAATGACCCTGTCTCTGACGGTACTGCTGGGCGCGTGCGGTGGCGACGAGGACGGGCAGACCGACGAACAGCCCGTCGTCTCCAACGCCGAGGCGGCCACCGCACTGCACGAGGCGCAGCCCCTGCACGTCCGCGACGTCACTCTCATCTCCGATGGAAGCGAGAGCGGCATCTACTCCGAGCTTGTCACAGTGCGGTACAGCGATGAGGTGCGGGCCTCCACCGAACTCGACAAGCCCGAGTGCCTGGACGCGTCGAACCAGTGGGGCGACCTGGAGGGGGTGCGGGAGGCCCCCGCGTCCGTGGCCTCCTACGAGTGGAGCCAGGGAGCGGTGACGCACATGCTGGTGCGGGTGGACGAGGCGACCGCGGCAGAAGCGCTGTCCACCGAACCGCCGGAGAGCTGCACCGAGTACACCGCCACCCACGAGGACGGTTCCTCCTCCGCCTACGGGGTGAGCGACCTGGACGGCGTGCCGCGGATCGGCGACGAGTCCCGCGCCTTCACCATCGAGGTGGAGTCCGGGGGAGAGCGGAGCCGCATGGTCAGCCTCATGTACCGCAACGGCGACCTCGTCGGCACCACGTCCATCCTCGGCACCGGCGAAGCGGCGGACTACGAGGAGATGCTCGTGGAGTTCAGCGAGGCCGCCGTCGAAAGGCAGCGACAGATGCTGGGTTGAGTGTGCGCCGCGTGCCGGGACGGACCTACCCTCACCGGCCGCCGGTCCTGTTCCCGGGCCCGGAGTCGCTGAGCGCCGACCACGGGAACAGGACCGTTCCGCAAGGACGTGGGTGCCCTAACCGGTCGGCGCCGGTCTGCGCTCGTCCGGGTCGCCGTGGTCGTGTCCCCGCGGCGCCCGCTCCGCGGGCTCGCCCAGGATGGAGAGTCCTCTGGCGGCCCGCAGGCTCTGTGCCGCCCTGTCGGGGTCCTGACGCCGCTCGTGCAGCCTGGCCGCGACGCTCGGACGGGGCAGTTTGCGCGGAGGGCCGATCAGCTCGGCCTGGGAGACGGCCCCGTAGGAGGCGAGCACCGCCCCACTGGCGCGGTCGACCACGACCGCACGCACGGCCGTGTCGCGCCTGCCCCCGATCCTGACCGCGTACACCACGTCCACGCGGCGCCCGTGCCGGATCCCGTCGTAGCGCAGGAGTCGCCAGCAGCCCTTGCGCCACACGTCCGTGGGCTCGGGCTTGATCATGACCGGCTCGTTGGTACGCCACACCTCACTGCGCTGAAGCACCCGCATGGTGTGGTTCAGCGGAACCTCCCGCAGCTCGCACGGCTCCTTGTGCGTGGAACGCGTCACCATGTCCCGGAGTTCGGGACTGAGCAGCGCCAGGATCAGCAGTTCGGCGCCCAGCACCCAGGCATGCGACGGTGTGGGCGAGGCGAGCACCTGCCACCCGGCGGGTTCCAGTCCGAGCGTGGTCAGGGCCGCGGCCGACAACAGACCGGCCCGGGTCAGCGTGCGCCGGCCGACCGGGGCGCGGCTCAACCCACCGAAGCATCCGCAGCCCGCCTCGGGGTCTCGTCTGCGGACCAGGAACAGGACCACCACGGAGACGGCGAACACGATCGCCGTCAGTGCCCGCGCCGCCTCGCCCGGAAGGCCGTTCGACACCAGGAGGCCGACCCCCAGTGCGGCCTCCAGCAGGCCTGTGGCGACCGCGGACGGGCGGCGCAGGCGTTCGGACACCAGGACGGCGAGACCGCCCGTGTCGGCCGCCCTCCCGCTCATCTTGGTCACGGCACCGAGCAGGAGCAGCACCGCCAGGAGCGGTAGTTGCACCTCACGGACCACTGCGAAGATCTCCGACGACATGTTCTCATCCCTCCCCGTCGTGGACGGTCACCGTCGCGTTGAAGCAACCGTCCTCCAGACGCCCTCCAAGGGCGACGAACCCGGTCATGGTGAGTGAGGCGATCCTCCCCGCGCCCTGGCCACCGCAGGCGGGGCACAGATCGCACAGCCAACTGTCGGCGGCCGCGCAGGCGACGACGGGGAACACGGCGCTGTCCTTCGTACAGTCGTTGCGCAGGCTCAGCGTGGCTCCGACGGACAGCAGGGGCAGGGGGGCGCAGGAGGTGCGCCGGTCGCACGCGGGGTCGTGGCCGACGATGTCGAGCGCGGGGTAGGCGACGGCGTCGAGGTGGGCGCGGGGGTCCAGGTGGGTGGAGCGGCCCCAGGCGGGGTCGTACCAGGTGGCGATGCCGTTCAGCGTGCCGCCGTACCGGTGCGTGGGAGGTATGTGAGGCGTGGCGCGGAGGGGATAGGGCGGCGGGGTGGTGGCGGGACGCGTCGCCCACACGGCGCCCTCCCGCCAGACGCCGACCGCGTCGAAGACGTAGCCCGGTTCCAGTCGCGGGTGGCGGACGGTGATCCGGCCCGAGTTGCGGTAGGGGATGACGACGGTCAGACGGGGACGCCCGTGACCGGGGTCGACCTCCAAGGTGTCACCGTCACGGGCGACGATGACGCCGGTGGCCCGGGCCGCCTGTGCCCACACGCGTTCGGCCACGGGATGGCCGCCGGCCATGCGCAGCACCACGGCGTCGTCCCCCGGGCGAAGGTCGCCCGGCCCGACCTCGCCGCCGCGCCAGAACGTGGTGTCGTGGTCGTACAGGAAGCGCTCCTCCCCCTCGGGGACGGCCATGCAGAGCATGCGGGTGTTCGCGCTGACGACCACACCGCGTGTGACCCGGGCTCCCAGAGGCGTGGGATCCGGGACGCTTCCGGGGCCGAGCACCACAGAGGTGAGCCTTCTGCGGTCCCGTCTTTCGGCTGTCTCCGACATGTCGAACGGACCCCCTGCCACACGACCCTCTTCCGTGCTCTTCCCCGCGTCACCCGTCTCCTGGGGAGACCTCATGCCATCAGGGAAGCATCCTGCTCACTGCTCACACGGCTTGGGGCGCTCGGAGTCGCCCCACCACAGCCTGTCGTCACAAAGCTACGCATAGAACCCAGAAAGCGCGAAAGATTCATAAATCTACACAAGGACACATGGAAAACGCCTGACCTCTCTTCTTTCGCCGCCTCCACCACCTCCCGCCCGAGACGAGACGCCAAAGCAGAAGGTTGTGCCGTTTATCAGCACATGACGCATGGATGCCTGGATATTTGCTTCCCCTGTGTGAGAGTTGAGAGGGAGGAAGCGAGACGAAAGCCAACGTAGCGCCCGTGAAGGTCGGTGGTCGGCGTGACGGGAACTGCCCAGACCCCCAGGTACGACGAGTTCAGCAGCTACGTGGCCGAGCGTGGGCCCGCCCTGATGCGGATGGCCCGCTCCCTGACCAACAGCCACGCCGACGCCGAGGACCTGTTGCAGGCGGCGCTGGTGAAGACGTTCCTGGCCTGGGACCGGATCGCCAACCCCAAGACACGTGACGGATACGTACGCCGGGCCATGGTGAACACCCAGATCTCCGAGTGGCGGCGCAGGCGGTTGGAGGTCTTCCCCACCGACGAGATCCCCGAACAACGCGTGGAGGACCCCACCTGGCGCACCGACCTCGCCGACGTGGTGGAACGGGCCGTCTCGCGGCTGCCCGAACGCCAGAGGGCCACGGTGGTGCTGCGCTACTACGAGGACCTCACCGAGGCCCAGATCGCCAAGCGCATGGGGGTCACGATCGGCACCGTCAAGAGCACGCTGTCCCGGGCCGTGGACAAGCTGAGGCTGGACGCGGACCTGATCATCGAGCGCACTCTGAGCTGAGGCGCGGGCCGGCGCGGGCCGGCCCTGGCCGCCGCGCGCCCGCCTCGCCTTCCTGAGCCGGACGAGGACGGAAGAGCCGGACCCGCCGCTCACCCCGAGGAGCAGGATCCGGTGGAGCGCCGGGACGCGTACCCGGAGTGGCGGTGAGTCCGACACCAGCGATGGCTCCGCTCCTCGCCCCGTCCACGAGGCCGTCCGCAGGCGGGGGTCTCTCAGGTCACATCCGGGGACGGAGCTTCGTTTTGCACAACCGTCCTGGGTGTCTGTAGGCTGTTCTCACCGAGGAGGATTCGCCTAGTCTGGTCTATGGCGCCGCACTGCTAATGCGGTTTGGGTGCAAACCCATCCGGGGTTCAAATCCCCGATCCTCCGCCGGTCACGAGGGGCCCGTCGCACACGCGACGGGCCCCTCGTCCTTTCCCCGGGCCGCGGCGTCCAGGGACGTCGAACCCGTGGTGATCTTGCCCTTGGTGTCACCGTCGACGGTCGACAGTGACACCAGAGGCACTGTCCTTGTGCGGTGACGAGGACCGGGCGCCCCCTTCGGTTCCCACGTCGACCCCGACCGTTTACGCGCGCACCCTCCGGGTAGCGGCCAGCAGACTTCCCGCAGCGGTGGAAAAGGGTGGTGGCCGTGGCTTCGAGGGATCGGATCGCCGACCCGTGGGGGTCCAGGACTCCCTACGGACCGGGGCAGGAGTGGCCCGTCAGGGTGGACAGCCACCTCGCCGAAGGCGTGAGTCCCGACCAGGTGGACCGCTGGGTGCGGTCCGCGACGATCCTGCACTCCAACGGCGACGCACTCGACATCGCGGTCAAGGACGACCGCATCGTGGGGGTGCGGGGCAGGGCCGAGGACCGGGTCAACCACGGCCGTCTCGGGCCCAAGGACCTCTACGGGTGGCAGGCCGGCGACTCCCCCGACCGGCTCACCCGACCGCTGGTGCGCCGGGACGGCGCACTGGTCGAGACCGACTGGGACACCGCGATGGACCTGGTCGTGCGACGCAGCAGGGAGCTGCTCGACGAGCAGGGTCCCAGCGCGCTGGCCTTCTACACCAGTGGGCAGCTGTTCCTGGAGGAGTACTACACGCTCGCCGCCATCGGCCACGGCGCCATCGGCACCAACCACATGGACGGCAACACCAGGTTGTGCACGGCCACCGCCGCCGCGGCGCTCAAGGAGTCGTTCGGGTGCGACGGCCAGCCCGGTTCCTACACCGACGTCGACCACGCCGACGTCATCGCGTTCTACGGCCACAACGTGGCCGAGACGCAGACGGTGCTGTGGGAACGTGTCCTCGACCGGCTGGCCGGCCCCAACCCTCCCCGCCTCCTGTGCGTCGATCCCCGGACGACCCCGGTGGCACGGGAGGCGGAGGTGCACCTGGCGCCGCGTCCGGGGACCAACGTCGCGCTGATGAACGGCCTCCTGCACGAGGTCGTCCGTCGGGGCATGGTCGACCGCGACTACGTCGACGCGCACACCGTCGGCTACGACGACCTGGTCGCGGGGGTCGCCGATCACACGCCCGAGCACGTCTCCCGGATCTGCGACGTCCCCGCCGAGCGGATCCGGGCGGCCGCCGAGCTTCTCGGCACCGCCGAGAGGCTGCTGTCGACCGTCCTGCAGGGCTTCTACCAGTCCCACCAGGCCACCGCCGCGGCCGTGCAGGTCAACAACCTCCATCTGGTCCGCGGCATGCTCGGCCGGCCCGGAGCCGGCGTCCTGCAGATGAACGGCCAGCCCACGGCGGAGAACACGCGTGAGTGCGGAGCCGACGGCGATCTCACCGGTTTTCGCAACTGGAACAACGACGACCACATCGCCGACCTCGCCGCGGTGTGGAACATCGACCCGATGCGCATCCCGCACTACGCCCCGCCCACGCACGCGATGCAGATCATGCGCTACGCGGAGAAGGGCTCGGTGAGACTGCTGTGGATCAGTGCCACCAACCCGGCGGTGTCACTGCCCGAGTTGCGGCGGATCCGCGCCCTGCTGGCCCGGCAGGGGCTCTTCCTGGTGGTGCAGGACATCTTCATGACCGAGACCGCCGAACTCGCCGACGTGGTGCTGCCCGCCGCGACCTGGGGGGAGAAGACGGGCACGTTCACCAACACCGACCGCACCGTGCACCTGTCGGAGAAGGCCGTGGACCCGCCCGGTGAGGCCCGGCCCGACCTGGACGTCTTTCTGGATTACGCGCGACGGATGGACTTCCGCGACAGAGACGGTGCGCCCTTCCCACAGTGGCACGACCCCGAGTCGGCCTTCGAGGCGTGGAAACGGGCCAGTGCCGGACGCCTGTGCGACTACACGGGCATCACCTACGACAAGCTGCGTGGCGGCAGCGGCGTCCAGTGGCCCTGCAACGCGGAGAACCCGGACGGCACCGAGCGCCTCTACGCCGACGGCCGGTTCTGGGCCGCTCCCGAGGACTGCGAGAGTTACGGCCGCGACCTGGTCACCGGCGCGCCCATGAGCCCCACCGAGTACAGGGCGATGAACCCCGAGGGCCGGGCGATCATCAGAGCCGCCGAGTACATCCCTCCGCACGAGGCGCCGGGTGGGAGGTACCCCTTCGCTCTCATCACCGGCCGCACGGTCTACCACTTCCACACGCGCACCAAGACCGGGCGCGCTCCGCAGCTGCGCGAGGCCGCCCCCGACGTCTGGGTGGAGGTCTCCCCCTCCGACGCCCGGGAGGCCGGGGTGGCCGAGGGCGACCTCGTCGAGGTGACGTCGCCGCGTGGGCGTATCCGAGCACGGGCGCGGGTCAGTGACATCCGTCCCGGCGTGCTGTTCGTCCCGTTCCACTATGGCTACTGGGACGCGACGGGGAGCGGGAACAGGGAACGTGCGGCCAACGAGGTGACCGTCACCGACTGGGACCCGGTGTCCAAGCAGCCCCTGTTCAAGACTTCCGCGGCCGGACTGCGCCTGGTGGAGAAAGGCGAAGGCGTGCCGTCACCCGCGCCCACGACGGCCGCGTCCCGGCCGGTCGGTTCCGGGGTGCCCGCGACCGAAGGCGGTCCCGACGCTCTCGCCGAGGAGATCGTCGACGGAGGTGGGACATGGGAATCGATGTGGCGCTGCGTGAACTGCACGGTTCGGAGAGCGCGTTGGAGGGTGAGCTCCTCCGGGTGGCCGCAAGGCACGCGCAGGAGCACGAGATCCACCACGTGGCCACCGACCTGGCCGGTTGGTCCGGCGAGCACGTACGCGAACTCGTCGGGGCCGGGTCCCGTTACGGTCTTGACCTGGGGGAGTCGGTGGCACGCACCCCCGAGCCGCCCACCGAGGAGTCGGGTGAACTCCCTGGAGACGAGTCCGACCCGGACATGTTGCTGCTCGCGGACCTGCGTCGGCTCTACCGCATGGCCGCTGGGGTATCGCTGGACTGGGACCTGCTCGGCCAGGGAGCCCAGGTGATCGCGGACACCGAACTGCTCGCGCTCACCAAGCGGTGCCACCCCCGGTCCCTGCGTCAGATGAAGTGGGCCGACGCGATGCTCAGGACGGTCTCGCCGCAGATCCTGGCCGGTTGAGTCCGGTGTGGAGTGCCGCCCCTCAGCTCTGGGGCAGCAGGGATCCCAGAGGACCCAGGTCCAGGTTCAGGTCGGCGACGGACAACCCGTAGCGCTCACGCAGCTCGGTCATGCGCTCCTCCAGCAGCATCAGGGTCATCCCGATGCGCTCCTCCTGCTCCTCGGTCAGGTCGCCCACGTCCACACGACGCAGGGCCTGCCTCTCCATGAGCTGACGCACCAACTCCACCACCGTCAGCACCAGCTTGATCAGGTCACGCTCGACCGTGTCGGGTTCG
>CALGOD010000563.1 GCA_937957845.1 uncultured Nocardiopsis sp. | reverse complement strand
CTCGCGCACCATGCCCACCGCCTCCGACGTCCGTCCGACGGCGACCAACTCCCGGACGCCCGCGCACAGGGCCGGAGGCAGCCCTCCGGGCTCGCGGGGCGCGGGGACGTAGCCGCCCACCTGCGCGACCGACTCCACCTGCGGCACGGGCCCCGGCCCTTCCGCCACCGGGACCCTCTCCCCGTCTCCGGCGAGCAGGCGACGCAGCGCGTAGGAACCGCCGCCGAGCACGAGGACCGCACCTGATAACGCGAACAGCATGAACATCAGACTCATGTCCGTGCGCCTACCCACGTTCGGGACGGTACACGTGCCGCCCTCGGCTCCTGCCGGGAACGGGAAGAGGGGCGAAGGCCGGGGAAAGGCTCAGGCCCGCCCGGAGGAACCGGACGGGCCCGTGGTCGGAGCCGCCTGTCGGAATCGAACCGACGACCTATTCATTACGAGTGAATCGCTCTACCGACTGAGCTAAGGCGGCACGACGCCGCGTGTCACACGCGGCGAAGCGGTCACCATTCTAGCGCCTTCACGGAGTGCGGAGGTACACGTTCATCGGGCACTCCGCTCAGGCACAGGCCATGCCGTCCTCGGGAACGACGAGGTCGATCAGGTAGGCGTCCACGATCTCGTCGACGCACCGGTCCCCCATCCGGTAACCGGTGTGGCCGTCGCCGTCCCGGGTCACCAGGAAGGCCGGTTCCAGCTGCTCGGTGAGCGCCTCGGACCACTCGTACGGGGTCGCGGAGTCACGCGTGGTGCCCACCACCATGATGGGGTCGGCCCCCGAGGCGTCGAGTTCGGCGACCGGGGCCACCGCCTCCTCGGGCCAGTACGCGCACGGCAACGCGCCCCAGGCCAGCGTGGGACCGAAGATCGGCGACTCCTCACCGGCCGCCGCCGCGGCCTCGACGTAGGCCTCCACGTCACGTGGGCTGGGAGAGTCCGAACAGTTCACCGCGATGAGCGCCGCGGTGGAGTTCTCGTAGGCCGCGAGGTCCTCCCTCCCGTACAGGTCGTCGGCCAGCCCCATCAGCACGGTGCCGTCGCCGTCCTCCATACCGGCGGTCAGGCCCTCGCGGACCCGCGGCCACCAGTTCTCGCTGTACAGGGCGGCGAGCACGCCCAACTCCGCACGGGCCCGGTTGACCTCGCGGTCGTCCATGCTGTTGGAGAGCGGCTCCTCGGCGGTGTCGGCCAGGAAGCCCCGCAGCACCTCGACACCGTCGTCCACACTGTCGCCGGGAGCGCCCAACGGGCAGTCGGACAGGCCGAGGCAGTCCTCCACGAACGAGCGCAGGGCGGTCTCGAAACCGGTCGCCTGGGCCACACTGAGGTCGAGTTGCTCCTGAGCGGGGTCCACGGCGCCGTCGAGCACCAGGGCGCGCACCCTCTCGGGGAACTGGTCGGCGTACTGGGCGCCGATGTGGGTGCCGTAGGAGGCGCCCAGATAGGTGAGCCGCTCGTCTCCGAGCAGGGCGCGCAGGATGTCCATGTCGCGGGCGACGTCGGCGGTGCCCATGTGCATCATCAGATCGGGGGCGTTGGCCTGACAGGCCTCGACGAAGCCCCGGCTGTCCTCCACCAGTTCCGCCAGTTCGGCCTCGGTCACCTCGGACATGTCCCCGTCGCCCTCGACCTCGTCGACACCGCCGATGAGCTCGTCGATGCCGTCGGCGTCCAGGCAGACCAGTGGTGAGCTGCGTCCGACCCCGCGCGGGTCGAATCCGACCACGTCGAACCTGTCGCGCACCGCGTCGCTGACGATGTAGGGGGCGTGGTCGACGAAGTCGTATCCCGAACCGCCGGGTCCTCCGGGGTTGACCAGGAGGGAACCGATGACGTCGCCGCTCTTGGCCGGGAACCGCTTGACCGCGATCTCGAGGCGTTCCCCGTCGGGATCGTCGTGGTCCAGGGGGACCTCGTAGGTGGTGCACTCGGCGCCGGGAAGGCCGTCGTCGCACTCGCCCCAGTCGAGCTCCTGAGTGGTGAAGTCCTCGCCCGAGGCCTGGGAGACGTCGCCTTCCCTCGGTTCCTCCTCCGGGCCGGCCGTGCACGCCGTCGCCACCAACACGGCCGCGGCGAGCAAGGTCACCCGCGGTCCCCGAAGCCTCTTGCCCACCGGTGCCCGTCCTCCCGTTAAGCCGACCGCGTCCGGCGCGTGTGCCGGCGCCGCACCATTCTCTCCGAACCGCCGCGGCCCCCGTGCCCCGGGACCGCCCTGTCCCCGGGCCCTTCCGCGGGGGGAGCCCGACGGTCCCGGTCCGTCACCTCATCCGGTCAGGAGGGCGGAGGTCATGGCCTCCATGGCGATCTGCGGATGCACGTTGGCGGCGATGCGCTCACGGCACTCCATGATCGCGTCGATCCGGCGCAGCGTGGACTCCGGGGTGCCGGCGCGGGCCACCCGTTCCAGGTCATCCGAGCGTTCGGCGGTGGACAGCTCCACTCGGGCGCCCAACTGGAGGGTGAGCACGTCCCGGTAGAAGGCGGCCAGGTCGAGCAGGGCCCGGTCATAGGAGTCGCGTTTGATCCGAGTGGCGCGGCGCTTCTGCCGCTCCTCCAGGTCCTTCATGGCCCCCGCCGAGCCGCGTACCGCCTTGGCCACGCCCTTGCCCGTGGACCCCTCCCCGAAGGCGGCCCGCAGTTCCTCCCTCTCCTTCTCGTCGAGCGCCGTGGTGAGGGCCTTGGACTCCTCCTCCGCGATCTCGTAGAGCCGGGCGGCGGAGCTGACGCACGCGCCGAGGCCGTCGAGCCTGGCCGGGATGGACAGCACCTCCTCCCTGCGTCGACGGGCCTCGGCGTCGGTGGCCAACTGCCTGGCCCGGTCGATGCGTCCGGCGGCGGCGACCGCGGCCGAACGCGCGGCGTCGGGGTCGATCCCGTCGCGCTGGACGAGTGCGTCCGCCAGCTCCCGGGTGCCCGGGGTGGTCAGGGTCATCAGACGGCAGCGGGAGCGGATGGTGATGAGCAGGTCGTCGGGGGTGGGGGTGCACAGCAACCACACGGTGCGGGGAGAGGGCTCCTCGACGGCCTTGAGCAGGGCGTTGGAGGCGGCCTCGGTGGCGCGTT
>CALGOD010000562.1 GCA_937957845.1 uncultured Nocardiopsis sp. | reverse complement strand
CACCGGTACTGGTCAGCGGACGCGGATCCCAGTAACGCCTCTGCCGGTAGCCGTCCGGGGCTCCATCTCCGGCCGTGGACAGGCTCTCCGTCTCCCGAGAGGGAATCGGCGTCCTGCCCTCAGCGCATTCCAGGAGTCCCCGGCCGCACAGCAGACGCAACAGGACCCTGCCCTCCACCTCGCCGTTCGACCGCTCGGTGATCTCCGAACCACGGACGGATCTCCACCGCATCTCCTGCAGGAGCGGGCCCAGTCGGGAGTCGAGAGTCAGCCTGTGCGCACCACTCTGACCTGCGACGACGATGACGCCGGGGAGTTCCATGACGGTGGCGTTTCCGCTGAGTCTGCCTCGCTCAAATCCGGCAGCCTCACAGCTCGCACATTTATCGGGGGGCTTGCGCACGGTGGCCAAAATTCCACACCTCCCCGAGATTGTCAACCCCTTAATCGATATCTATCCACACCCCTCCACCGAGGCTATTGTGGCGGCCCTCGGCCTTGTCTATATTCATGCCTTTCAGATGACTCACTCCGAACCGGGTCCCACTCGGTAGGACTCCGTGGAAGGGAAGGCTGAGGGTATGACCAGAGCCGGAGCGGAGGGCCGCCCAGCAGACCTGCCCAGGCTCGTCATGGACACAGCACGGCGCGTGGCCCACAACAGGGAACGGTTCCTCGACATCATCACGGGTTTCGCCGCACCCAAAAGCGCAGAAGACGAATTGCATAGATCCGTCAAAGTGCTGGCCGGCAGTTGGTGGGAGATCGAATCGAACAACCCACCAGAACTTTCGAGGACAACGGTTTTCATGCCGTCGAACAACCTACTCTATTCTTATATACTCTTCGGTGTGGTCCCCGCCCTGTATTCACGTGAGGTGATGCTCAGGCCCTCCTCGAGGAGCACCTCCCTGGTAGGTGACCTCCACTCGGAGTTCTCCCGGCTCCTACCTGCGGAGATCTCCGAGAGAATCTCCCTCACAGAGGTGTCCCAGCGCCGCTTCGTCGATGAATCCCGGAAAGCCGACATCATCGTTTTCACCGGAAGGTACGAGAACGGCCTGGACATCATCCAGAAGGTGGGGGAAACCCCACGCATGTTGATGATGGGGTCGGGCCCCAACCCCTTCGTCGTAGGTCCCATGGCCGACCTGGCCCGGACCACACGGTCCCTCCTGCGCGCCAGGCTCTACAACTCGGGCCAGGACTGTCTTGGCCCGGACATCGCCTTCGTTCACCAGTCGGTGCTCGAACCATTCGTCAAAACCCTCACCAGCGCGCTCGACGGTCCGCGGGCCGGCAACGGGAGCGACCCCTGGATGGACGTGGCACCCCTCGTCTACCCCGACGCGATCGAGGGGGCGGTGGAGTTCCTCGGCAGGCATGAGGGCAACATCGTGGCAGGCGGGGTGGTGGACGCGGCGAGCGGCCGCATCGATCCACACGTCCTCGTCTGGGACACGGACACCGAACTCCACCCCGATGAACTCTTCTCCCCACTGTTCGTGGTCGTGCCCTACTCGGAGGCCGGGTTCATCACCGAGTGGGCGTCCCGGCCCCAGGAGATGTCCCGTGGAATGTACATGTCGGTCTTCGGGGAACCCGGCCTGAACAGTGAGCGTGTGGGCACCGCGATCGTCAGGTACGAGGCGAGCGCCTTGGACGCCGAGGACGGCAACCAGCCCTTCGGCGGGTTCGGCGAGGAGGCCAGCAGCGTTCACCACGCGGGCGGCTTCGAGACACGGCCCATCCTGCTGTCCGCAGAGGCGGCGCGTCTCGACGGCAGGGGGGCACACGGTGTCTGAGCGTTTCTGGAGACATGTGGCCGGCACACTCGCCGGCGCGGGATGCGGCGCCGTCTTCGGTGTGCCCTCCGACGAACCGGGGCTCGTGGACGCCGCCGAAGCCGCGGGCCTCGCCGCGTACCCGGTGCGCGACCAACGTTCGGGAGCCTCCCAGGCGTGCGGGTACACCCGGGTCAGCGGCCTGCCCTCCGTGCTCGCCCTGTCCTCCGGCCCTTCCTTCCTGAACTCGCTCGCCGGCGTCTCCGAGGCGGCCTCGCTAGGGACGCCCCTGGTCGTCGTGACGACCCGCGTCCCGGCCTCCGGGACCGGGCCGGGCGGCTTCCAGGCCCTCGACCAACGCCCCGACTCCGCTTGTGTCGTGGACGTACACCGTCGAACGCCCCGAAGACGTGGGATGGGCACTGCGCCGTGCGGTGTCCCTGGCCACCTCCACCCGCCCCTCCGTGACGGTGGTCGAGCTCACCGACGAGGTGACGCGTGCGGACGTTCCCGAGGCGGAGCCGCGTGCGCTCGGGCGGGCACCCCGGTCGTCACCCTGTTCCGACGACCTCGCCCGAGCCGTCGACCTGATGCGCTCCGCCCGCCGCCCCCTGGTGGTGGCGGGCGGCGGCGCCGCGGGCGCCCGAGGCCCTCTGGCCGGGCTTCTGGCCCGGTGGGGGGCGGCGGGCGCCACCACCTCGGCGGGTCGGGGGGCGATCGACGAGCACGCGGAGATGGCGTGCGGCCTGGTGGGGCTGTACGCGACGCCTCCCCTGCACGAGGTGTTCGCGTCCGCGGACGTGATCCTGGGGGTCGGAACCTCCTGGGAGGAGACCGCCACCATGGGCTGGGACGGTCTCGAAGAGGCACGGGTCATCCACGTCGACCGCGATGTCACCGCGTTCGGCCGCTCCCTGGAACCCGAGGTGGCCCTGCACGGCGACACCGCGCTCACCGTCGGCGAACTGACCAGGCTACTGGGCGAGGGACCGGTCGGCACCGACCCGGACTGGGCACCCAAGGTCCGGGCCGCGGTAGCGCAGGCGAGCGGAATCCTTTCCCTGAACTTCGACACCAGCCGGTGCGCGGCCACCCTCCAGGCGGTGCGGGAGCGTCTGCCGCAGGCCTTCGTCCTGGCCCAGGACAACGGTCTCCACGACATCTGGAGCTACCATTTTCCGCTCGTTCGGGTGGGAGAGGGCACCACGGTGGTCGGTCCTGGGGAGCAGACCGTCATGGGACACGGTCTGGCCGCGGGTGTCGGCGCCTCGTTGGCGGACCGGGAACGGACCACCGTCGCCGTCATGGGCGACGGGGCCTTCTCGCTGAGCGCCTCAGCGCTCGCCACCGCCGTCGAGCACGGTTCCCGCCTGTTGTGCGTGGTCTTCGACAATGGCGGATTCGGGTGGCCCCGGCTCCTGCGCACCGTCGAGGGGCGTTCCCCGGAGGTGACACGGTTCGGCGAGCGTGCGGCGGTCTCCGACCTCGGCCGTGCCTACGGTGCGGCAGTGGTGACCGTCGACACCGCCGAGGACCTGATCAAGGGGCTCGACATCCTTCTCGACGGCGTACACGAGGGCCGTCCGGGCCTCCTGCACGTGCTCGTCGACGACCACGACGTCCCTCCGGGCGTCGCCCGGATCGTCGGTGTCTCCTCCCCTCAGGCCTCTTCGAGGAAGTGATCATCACTTGAGGCGATGGCCTGCGCCGAAGCCGCGGGGGCCGTGGCCGGGGATCGGGGCGGACTTCCCTGACCGGGTTCCGTCCGCACCGACGTCCACCCTCTTCACAGCGGCGCCCGAGGCGCTTCCCGGGCGCCGCCCCGGCGGTGTCCTGATCGCTCACTTCCCGACCCACCACCATGTCGACTGTCGGGAGACCGCCCCCGGGAGTCCCGGAACGCCGAGCGCCCGCCGGAGGGGATCCGGCGGGCGCGACACGACCCGGGGTGGGGAGGGGGTCAGCTCTTGGCGGGGAGCGACCTCTCCTGTCCTCCGTACCAGGGCCACCACTCGGTGGTGCGGCCGTGGGGGAACATGCGGTCCAGCCTGATCGTCACCCTCAGCGCGAAGCCGCCCGCGATCATCCCCGCCACCAGGTCCGTGAACCAGTGGAAGTGCAGGTAGACCGAGACCGTCGCCTGCAGCAGGGCGATACCGACGATGCAGTACCCCAGACGCCGGATGATGTGCGGCCGGGCGGCACCGAACCGGATGATCAGGAACAACACCAGCCCGTAGATAAGGATCGCGTTCGCCCCGTGTCCGGACGGGAAGGCCACGTTGCCCGGCCCCGCGAAGAAGTCCGGGTTGAAGTGCTTGGCGTGCCCCCGGTTGATGGCCAGCTTCATCACCGACACCATGGACATCATCCCCACCACCCCGACGGCGCTCAGCACCATCGGGCGCCAACTTCGGTGCCAGTAGGCCAGCTGGAGCGCGGTGACGCCCAGGACGGGCAACGCGACGGCACGGGAGGCGACCGTGTCCGGCCAGTGGATGAGGAAGTCCCGTATCCGGTCCCAGTAGGGTCGGGGAAGCTCGTTCAGGAAGTTGTCGACCGGATGCAGCGGCCCGGCGGCGAGCATCGTCATGACGATCAGCGCGACGGCCAGCATGATGGCGACACGGTCCGAGGCCACCCCCCAGGCGATCTCGCTCACACTCGGCCATCGGACCGCGCGCACGACCGGGGGCCCGGGGTCGTACACGGGCGTACGCACCACGGGGATGGGGCCGCTGTAGGGACCCGCGGCCGGGGTCGTCGTATGCTCTTGCCTGTCGTGCGGCTTGGTCAACTGCCTGGCCCGTGGATGTCGTCGGGTCCTTGAAGAGTGCGTCATGTGCTCAGTGCTGTCTCACGCGTTGTGGGCTTGCCTGTGGCACTTGCGAAGCGCGAGGGACGGGCTAGCCGTGTTTACTGGTACTGAATCCAACGTCCTCAGGCCGACTCGGGTGGACGGCGGAGGGAGGATTCCCTTCCGCCCACTTCCGTTCGACGGCCGAACCTTGGGACTGGTTCACCGGGTCGTGAACGGCCTCTGGCAGGATCGGCGTCCGAGGAACAGGATCGACAGTGGCGTCTGCGTCGCGCTGCGCACCGCCCGAATATGCTCAGCGCAGGTCAGGGCACCGTCATCGAACTCCTCGCCGTCACGTGCGTCATGCTCCGTCGCGGCTTTGTGTGGATATTGCCGACAGATGAGCCTACCCGGACACGATTCCGTATCGGTGGTGTGGTGGCACACGTGTGGTCTCCTCCCTCGGAGTTCGCCCCACGCCCGGCCACCCCTCGGCGCCGTTTCACCTCCATATGACACGTTCGTGAACGATCCGTCAGCACCCCGAGGCCTGTTGTCGGGTCGACCCGCACGCGTGTGGCACCCTTCAAGGAGCCTGTACAACGCTGAGCGAAACGGTCGCCGCACCGCACGTGCGCCGGCCGCGGAACGGAAGGGCCCTGGATGGTCGACCTGCCCCGGTTGCCGGATGATCCCTCGAAGCTGGCCCGTGAGCCGCTGAGGGAGCAGATCCGGCAGGTACTGGTCGAAGGCCTGCTGTCCGGGCGTTGGAAGCCCGGGGAGCGGATCGTGGAGCGCCGCATCGCCACGGAGCTGAAGGTGAGCCAGGCCCCCGTCCGAGAGGCGCTGCGCGAACTGGAGACCCTGCGCCTGATCGAGACGGTGCCCAACAAGGGCGCTCGGGTCAGGGCTTTCGGGGTCCAGGACATGGCGGAGATCTACCCTGTCCGCGCGGGGTTGGAACTGGTGGCCGCGCAGCTGGCCGCCCCCCGGCTGGCGGCCGACCCCTCTCCCTTGGAACGGGAGGTGGAGGCTCTGCGGAGGGCGACCGCGCGGGGCGACACCGCGGAGCAGATCCGACACAGCGTGGAGTTCCACCGCGAGATCGTGCGCGCCGCCGACAACAGCGTGCTGCTGCACACCTGGGAGTCGTTGGGTGTGGAGGTGTGGACGGCGCTCTCGGTGCGCTGGCTGGACATGAAGCTCCACGCCAAGGCCGCCGACCACGCACAGATCACCCTGGCCTTCCGCGAGGGGGACCCCGCGGTGGGGCGGATGCTCAGCGACCATGTGCTCAACTACGTCGAGGCCGCGTTGAAGTCCCATGAGGGCGTGGGCTGAGCCCGTCCCCCTTCCCGGCGGGCCTTCTCCCTCCTCGGTAGAACGCTCCGACCTGCCCCTTCGATCCTCTTCCGTGGGGGCTCGCGTACAGTTGTATTGATCGATCATCGATCAGAGCATAGGGTGGGAGCGACGCACGTCACACGACCGCCCTACCCCTCACGGTCGTTCGTGGTCGTCCATCCGGCCGGTGGACGACCCCGGGCGACCGACACCGTCAGACGGGGCCACGGATGCATAGGCCAGTGCAGACCGGGAAGCAATGCGGGCAGGGGTCCCACGGACAACTGCACAACCGGATCCCTCCAGCGCTTCGCCCCCGGAGAGAACGAGCCACGCTCTCCGGGACGCGCCCCGCCACAGCCACAGAGCGTCGCCGCCGCATGAGCCGCGGTGGCGACGCACGCCGAGGTCACGTCCGACAACGGGGCCACGGCGGGCCTGACACCTCCGGTCCACAGACCGGATCGGCAGGCCTTCTCGCACGTAGAAAGGCACACCATGGCTGACACAGCCAAGCCGAAGGGTCGCGCCACCAAGTCCTCAGGGACTCGCAAGCGCGGACGCAAGGACACCTCCCCCGGCCTCTCCAACGAGAAACCCGAGACCCTGCTCGACTACTACCGCAGGATGCTGTTCCTCCGGCGGTTCGAGGAGCGCACGGCCCAGGCCTACACCCAGGCCAGGATCGGCGGTTACTGCCACCTCAACCTCGGTGAGGAGGCCACCATCGTCGGTCTGATGAGCGCCCTGCGCGAGGACGACTACCTGTTCACGAACTACCGTGACCACGGGTACGCGATCGAGAAGGGCATGGACCCCAAGCGGGTCATGGCCGAGCTCTACGGACGCACCGACGGTGTGGCCAAGGGCTGGGGCGGCTCCATGCACATGTACGACACCGCCACCCGCATGCTCGGCGGTTACGGCATCGTCGGCGGTCAGCTGCCGTTGGCCGCCGGTGCCGCGCTGGCCATCACCTACCGGGGCGGCGACGAGGTCGTCATGTGCCAGATGGGGGACGGCACCACCAACATCGGCGCCTGGCACGAGAGCCTGAACATCGCCAAGCTGTGGAACCTGCCGGTCGTCTTCGTGGTGATCAACAACTTCACCGGCATGGGGACCACCGTCGAGATGTCCTCGGCCGAACCCGACCTGTACAAGCGCGGCGCCGCCTTCCGCATCGAGGGCGAGCGTGTGGACGGCCGGGACGTGCTCGCGGTCCGCGACACCACCTCCAGGCTCGTCGAGCGCGCCCGTAAGGAGAAGACGCCGTTCCTGCTGGAGGCGTGGAGCTACCGGATGAAGGGCCACTCGGTGGTCGACCCGGCCAAGTACCGCACCGACGAGCAGAAGGAAGAGGCACGGTCGGAGCAGAACGACCCGATCCGCCTGTTCGACCAGCGGCTCACCGAGGCCGGCATCCTCACCGACGAGCTGCGCGAGGAGATGGCCGCCTCCGTCAAGGCCGAGGTCGCCGAAGCCGCGGACTTCGCCGAGAACAGCCCGCACCCGGATGTGTCGACGCTCTTCGACTACACCTACGCCACACCGGTGCCCAACGAGTCGACCCGCTTGCCCGCCGACCCGGTGTTCGCGGAGTAGGGAAGGAACCCACAATGTCTGTGATCACTTACCGTCAGGCTCTGCGGGACACCCTTCGCGCCGAGATGGTCCGGGACGAGAACGTGTTCGTCATGGGCGAGGAGATCGGTCTCTTCGAGGGCTCCTACAAGATCACCGAGGGTCTGCTCAAGGAGTTCGGACCGCGCCGGGTCAGGGACACCCCCATCGCCGAGGAGGGTTTCGTCGGTGCGGCCGTCGGCGCGGCCATGCTGGGCCTGCGCCCGGTCGTGGAGATCATGACGATCAACTTCTCGCTGATCGCCATCGACCAGATCATCAACCACGCCGCCAAGATCTACGGCATGTTCGGCGGTCAGACGAGCGTGCCCATGGTCATCCGCACACCCGGTGGCGGCGGCCAACAGCTCGGTGCCACCCACTCGCAGAACATCGAGCTGTTCTACTCCTTCGTCCCCGGCCTGAAGGTGCTCGCTCCCAGCACCCCGGCCGAGGCCTCGGCGATGCTGCGCGCGGCCATCCGCGACGACGACCCGGTCCTGCTCCTGGAGAACCTGGGTCTGTACAACTCCAAGGGCGAGGTCCCCGACGACTACGCCGAGCCGTCCAACGACGACGTCGCCACGATCGGCCGCGCCAAGGTCACACGCGAGGGAAGCGACATCACCCTCATCGGTTACTCCCGCATGGCGATGGTGGCCACCCAGGTCGCCGAGAAGTTGGCAGAGGAGGACATCGACGTCGAGGTCGTGGACCTGCGCAGCCTGCGTCCGCTGGACCGCCAGACCTTCGTGGACTCGGTCAAGAAGACCGGCGCCGCGGTGATCTGCGAGGACGACTGGCTCACCTACGGTATCGGCGCGGAGATCGCCGCCTCGATCCAGGAAGGCGCCTTCGACTACCTGGACGCCCCCGTCCGCAGGGTGGCGATGGCGGAAGTCCCCATGCCCTACGCCAAGCCGCTGGAGACAGCGGCCCTGCCGTCGATCGAGTCGATCAGCACCGTCATCAAGGAGACCCTGAGCGCCGTCGGCAAACGGGTCGGGTAGAGGGAGTTTCAAGTATGAGCGAAATCCAGATGCCGCGCCTCTCCGACACCATGGAAGAAGGCGTCATCAGCACGTGGGTCAAGAACGTGGGTGACAAGGTCACCTCCGGTGACGTCCTGGTCGAGATCGAGACCGACAAGGCCGTCATGGAGTACGAGGCCTACGAGGACGGCTACCTGGTCAAGCAGACCGTCTCCGAGGGTGAGACGGTGCCGATCGGCGCGGTCATCGGTGTGATCGCCGACTCCCCGGACGCCGTGCCCGAGGACTCCGGTGACGGAGCCGCGAGCGAGCCCGAGCCCGCCGAGGAGGAGCAGGCCGAGAAGGCGGAGGAGATCAAGGAGGCCGCCGAGGGCTCGGAGGCCGAGCGGTCCTCCGCCGCACCCGAACCGGCCGAGGAGGGTCCCCGTCCGCGCACCTCCCCGCTGGCCCGACGGCTGGCCCGCGAGTACGGCCTGGACATCACCAAGATCAAGGGCTCGGGACCCAAGGGCCGGATCGTGCGCGCCGACATCGAGGCGGCCCGCGAGAGGGGCACCGAGGAGACCGAGCACGCCGTGGAGGCCAAGGAGGAGGCCAAGCCCTCCGCGGAGCGGGCCGTGTCCGCCCCGGCCTTCGACGACGGACGCGACTCCGAGGAGCTCCAGGTCAGCAGCGTGCGCAAGGTGATCGCGCGCCGCCTGACCGAGAGCAAGCAGACCGTCCCGCACTTCTACCTGCGCCGTACGGTCGACGCCGAGGCGCTCAAGGCCTTCCGTTCGCAGATCAACGGACAGCTGGAGAGCACCGGCGTGAAGGTCAGCTTCAACGACCTGATCGTCAAGGCCAGTGCGACGGCCCTGAAGCTGCACCCCGCGGTGAACACCTCGTGGGTGGACGGCAAGCTGCTGCAGCACCGTCGGATCAACGTGGGCGTGGCCGTGGCGGTGGAGTCGGGCCTGGTCGTTCCGGTGTTGCACGACACCGACAAGGCGACGCTGTCGGAGATCTCCACGCGTACGCGGGAGCTCGCGGGCAAGGCCCGTGACGGCAAGCTGAAGCCGCAGGAGATGAGCGGCGGCACGTTCAGCGTGTCCAACCTGGGCATGTTCGGTGTGGACAGCTTCTCCGCGGTGATCAACCCGCCGGAGGCGGCCATCCTCGCGGTCGGTGCGATGCGCCAGGAGCCGGTGGTCGTGGACGGCGAGGTCGCCGTGCGCAACCGGATCTCGCTCGAACTGTCGGTGGACCACCGCGCGGTGGACGGCGCCGTGGGCGCCGCGTTCCTCAAGGACCTCGCGGAGATCCTGGAGGAGCCGATGCGGATCATCCTGTAACGGGAGCATCCCGCCTCGTCCTCACGACGCCCCGGCCGGTGACGGCCGGGGCGTTCCCATGCCAGGGGAGGACTTTCCCCAGGCTGTGGACGACCACGCCGCACTCCCCCGACTCCGACCCGCCTCCCTCCCGGTTCCCGCCGCCCCCACATGCCCGGGAAGGCGGATGGTGGATGGCGAGGGCCGCGGAGGCGCCGGCGTCGCGAGGTCCGACCAGCGTGGGCGTGGCCGTCCGCGACCGTCCCGGTTACCGTCTTCCCATGCCCCACGTGCTGCACATGACAGAGCTCGAACGTTGGACCCGCGGCGGCGACATCGAAGCCGACTCCCTGCGGACGCAGGGGTTCGTGCACGCCTCGCCGGACGTCCCCACCCTGCTGGCGGTGGCCGACGCCCTGTACTCCGAGGTCACCGACCCGCTCGTCGCCCTCGTCGTCGACACCGACGCGGTCGACTGTGAGGTGCGGTGGGAGGCGGCCGACCCCGCGCCTCCCCCGGGTGTGGACGGCGACGTCCTCTTCCCCCACGTCTACGGCCCCATCCCCCGCGCGGCCGTGGTGGGTGTGCGCCACCTGCGCCGCGACCCCTCCGGCCGCTACACGGGAGCCGAGGAGCGGCCCGCGACCGCGGAGGTGTTGGACCTGCTGCCCCACCCCGAGAACGGTTGGTACCGACAGACCTGGCGCAGCGGGGTGACGGTCCGTCCCGACGGCCACCCGGGGTCGCGCCCCACCGCCACCGGCATCCACTTCCTCCTGACTCCGGGGGAGGAGTCGCGTTGGCACCGGGTGCGTTCCGACGAGATGTGGGTCTTCAACCGGGGCGGCCCGTTGAGGCTGGAGCTGGGCGGTACGGGACCCGTACCGCGTCTTGAGGAACACAGAGTGCTGGGCCCGGGGATCGAACAGGGCGAGCTCCTCCAGGTCCTGGTCCCGGCAGGCACCTGGCAGACGGCGCGCCCCGTGGGCGACACCGAGTCGCTGGTCAGCTGCTTCGTCTCTCCCGGCTTCGACTTCGCCGACTCCGAGGCCTGAGCCCCCTGACGGGCACGGTCGGTCGCGTGGTCACCGGGGCGGCCGTCCACCCGCTCTGTGGATTCGGCCTCCGAAACACCGACCGGGGCCGCTCTCCACCCCCGCCTCCGCCAGAACCCTCTGGCTACTCAACGTGACGATCCTTGGTCGGGGTCGCGACTCCTCCGCCCCCACGGCAAAGGCCCCGGAGCCGGTGCCTCTCCCCCGCTCCGGAGCCTCTCAACGAGCTACCCGGCCCTTCCCCGGCTCAGGCGGGGTGCAGTCGTCCGTTCCTCTGGGCCGCCACGTTGCTGTGCTGACCGACACTGACGGGGATCGTGTGACGCGCCTTGCCCTTGTCGATGCCCAGAAAGCGGTTGAGGTGCCCCTTCTTACCCACGACGAACCAGGAGACCGCTCCGAAAAGCGGAAACCAGAGAACGAAGATGATCCACAACAGCTTG
>CALGOD010000561.1 GCA_937957845.1 uncultured Nocardiopsis sp. | reverse complement strand
TTGCCGATGTGCCGGAATCCAACCGTGGCGTCGCCCTCGGGGCCCTCGCCTTCTTTCTTTGGGGCGTCGCTGCCCTGTACTGGCCCTTCCTCTCCGCGTCCGAACCCCACGAGGTCCTCGCCCACCGCATGGTGTGGTCCCTGCTGGCGATGGGGGTCGTCCTCCTGCTCTCCCGCAGGGACCGGTCCTGGCTCCCGCGGGTCCTGCGCAACCCCCGGCAGCTGTTGCCGGTCGCCGCGGCGGCGGTCCTGATCTCCCTCAACTGGTGGGGGTTCATCTACGCGGTCTCCATCGAGCAGACGCTCCAGGCCTCGCTCGCCTACTTCGTCAACCCACTGATGTCGGTGTGCCTCGGCGTCGTGCTCTTCTCCGAACGTCTGCGGGCGGCACAGTGGACGGCGGTCGGCCTGGGTGTCACGGCCGTCCTGGTGATGAGCCTGGCCTATGGTGCGACCCCCTGGCTGTCCCTGCTCATGGCCTCCTCCTTCGCCGCCTACGGCGCGGTGAAGAAGTACGTCGACCTGGACGGCATGCAGAGCCTGACCGTCGAGACGCTGGTGATGTTCCTGCCCGCGCTGGGCTTCGGGGTCCCCCTGGAGGCCACCGGTGTCGGCACCACCTTCTCGGTCTCGCCCGGACACACCGCCCTGCTGGTCGGCGGGGGTTTCGTGACCGTTCTGCCCCTGTTGCTGTTCGGCACGGCCGCCCGCCGGGTTCCCCTGAGCGTCATCGGCATGCTGCAGTACATCACTCCGGTCATGATGTTCTTCATCGGCTGGCTCGTTCAGGGCGAGGAGATGCCTCCGGCCCGCTGGCTGGGCTTCGGTCTGGTGTGGCTGGCCCTGTGCCTGTTCGCCCTGGACCAGGTGCGCAGCGCCCGTTCCCGCTTCCGGTCCGGTGCGCGGACCTTCCGAAAGGACGGGGAGTCGACCCCGGTCCGGACACAGGCCACGGAGTGAGCGGGAGTTCCCCTTTCCGGAAAACCGAAACTACCCTCTGTGACTTTGTGCTAACGTCAGGTCGCGAGTCGGGCGGGGTCCGGCTCAGATCGGACCACGCACCCGGAGGGCACTTCCATGTCTCGCACCAGCCGA
>CALGOD010000560.1 GCA_937957845.1 uncultured Nocardiopsis sp. | reverse complement strand
CGACCTCCTCCAGGAAGGGGGCCGGGTCGGCGTCGTGGCCCAGGCCGTCGCCGAGCTGGAGGAGCTGGAGAAGAGCCTGAACACCCAGGTGAGCCGACCATGAACACTGGCCCGCATTGACATCAACGCGCGCTGAACGACAACGAGAAGAAGGAGTAGACATGTCGGAATGCCCCCTGTGCGAGGAGTCCGTCCCCGGCGAGGAGATGTTCGACCATGTGAGCGACCACGACCGCCACGAGGTCGTCGCCTGGGTCGTCGACCAGGCAGACTGACCCGAAGAACAGCACCACCAGGCCCTCTGTCCGGCACCCGCCAGGCAGAGGGCCTTTTTGCATTTCCAAGCCCCTCCACCAGCACGCGGTCCCGCCACTGAGCCCTGAGAACGGAACGAACGACCTATCAAACCGAGGCACGACCCGTGACCATGGATTCGTCCGTGACGTAACTACGCCTGCTGTTCCTCGATCGCTCTGATCAACGCATGCGCCGCGAACAACAACCGGTCGTGGTCGTGTTCAGCGATCAGCCCCTCCCGAACCGCCACCTGTACCTGACTCAGCACCGCGCACACCTCCCACGCCTTCTCCGGCCTCGCTGGACGTTCGACCACGACCTGCTTCACCTGTCCGGGGACCGGCACCTCGATGCGGGCCGAACGGGTCGTAGTGCGGGTGCGCACCTCCCGGATCACCTCGCGCACCGGCTCCTCTTCCCCGCGCGCTGTCCCCGTCTGCCGATCGCGGTCCTGGCGGGCCAGGGCCGTGCGCACCTCCCAGGCCCGGGTGCGGTGCGCCTTGGAGCAGTACTTGGCCGGGCGCCCCTTCCCGGAGTAGGGGACCGGCTCTCCGCACCAGGCGCAGGTGCGGCTCACCAGGCGCCGCCGGGTGGTCTGGGTGACGCGGGCCTTGCCGACGTAGGGCCGCCCCTGCGGATCGACCTCGGGCGGATCCTGGCCGTCGCCGTGGTGTTCGTCCATGAGGGCACCGTACCGACTTACGTCCCGGACGAAACCATGATCACTAGTAGTGCCCCGGTGTGTGGAACGAGGATGCTGGCTCGACACGGTGAGCTTTTGTATCTCGGAGAGATAC
>CALGOD010000559.1 GCA_937957845.1 uncultured Nocardiopsis sp. | reverse complement strand
TGAACACGTCGCCCAAAGGCTCGGGGAGAACTCCAACCAGTTCAGGCACCCGGACCAGCTCTCCGACCTGCTCCTCACCCTGAACGAGGAACTGCAAGAGCACGCCGCACGGTTCTCCGAGTTCTCGGGGATGGGCACCACCGTCGCCGGGCTCCTCCTCCACGACGGGCGGGCATGGTGGTTCAACGTCGGGGACTCCCGAACCTACCGGTTGACCGGTGACCGCCTGGTCCAGTTGACCGAGGACGACTCGCTCCCCGCCGGAGCCCCCACGAACTTCATCACCCAGTCGCTGGGCGAAGGGGGCCATCACCCCGCACGTGGGGGAAGACCCCGGGGGGCCGACCGGGGCGTGGCTCCTGTGCACGGACGGGCTGACCGACCTCGTCTCCGTGGACGACATGGAGAAGATCCTGGCCACGCACACCAACGACGAGGCCGCTGTGCACGCCCTGTGGCAGGCCGCCATGGCCGCCGGGGGCAAGGACAACATCAGCATCGTGCTCGCCCGGGCCTGAGCACACGGCGGCCCCCACGATCGCTCGTGAGGGCTGCCTTGTCGAGGGTCAGGCCGCTTGTCGAGGGTTACGCGAGGGTGGCGAGCAGTGCGGAGAGCTCACGCCGGTCGATCGGTAGAGCGCCCTGGTCGGGGTTCATGGAGTCCCGCAGGAACACGCGGTCGGCGCCGGGGGTGACCCCGACCTGGACGCACTTGCGGATCGGGGACTGCATGCTGTGACTGCTGGTGGTCCACTCGGTGGCCTCAGGGATGTGCTTCTCCATTCAGCTTCCCTTCGTGGGTGTGGCGTCCCCGCCGTGGCCGACGGGGGGCTGGGGGAGCTTCGCCTCGACGTGTCGCCGGAGGCTGCCCTCCAGCTGTTCGGGGGTCGGCTCGATGTGGGTGCGCCATTCGGCGTCGGGGTCGTGAGCGACGGCCATCCACATGTGGCCGGTGCAGGAAACGCGGTGTGTCTCTCCCCACCGGTTCTGAAGGCGCTTCAGGACCACGTCCGCGTCCTGCCAGCAGTATCCGTGCCGGTCGGTGTGGGGTCCGTCGTGGCCGTTCGCGAGGAAACACACCCGGGCCCATCCGGAGGTGTCGCGTGCCTCGTCGCCGCACTGGTCGGTCATCGGCGCACCTCCACGCCGGCGGGTCCCAAGGACGGGTAGGTCACCGGCAGTGTGCCGATCGCTTCGTCGACCATGTCCGTCGCGCGGGCGAGGTCGCCGGACTTGCGCGCGTGGTCCACCGCGCGGCGCACGGCCGCCGCCCGGTCCCGGGCCAGCTCCAGGTACGCGGGGCGGGCCTTGATCGTGGTGGGCAGGGGGAGGGTGAGCGCGTCATGGATGGCGGCGAGCAGGTGGTCCACGGTGATGTCGTTCATCCGGCCGCCTCTAGGAGGTGGAGGCCGGCCAGCACGGCGTACAGCACATCCAACCCGGAACCGGTAACCCGGGGCAGCGCGTAACCGCGGACGCGGGACGCACGGCGGGGGCGGGGCCGGCGCGCCGGGGACCCGGCACGCCGGCGCACATACGCCGACTCAGTGACATTCAGGTATCGGGGCGCCAAGGCGCACACCTCCTACAAAGGCGCCGGGTGGGAAGCCCGGCAGGGAATCGAACTGCCCCCTATCTTCAAACATGTATTCCACGTTTTCAAGGCTCCCATGGATTCCAGTCCATGGAATCCATGTTTGTCCGGTTTCCCCTTGCCCGCCATACGATCAGGAGGCATCGGCACACCAGGAGCAGCAGATGAGTGAGCGATACAGCCCCACTGTGCGAC
>CALGOD010000558.1 GCA_937957845.1 uncultured Nocardiopsis sp. | reverse complement strand
GGACTGGAGAAGGTCAGCATCCGCACCGTCGCGGCCGAGGCGGGACTCTCCGTCGGCGCCGTCCAACGTGACTTCGGCACCAAGGACGAGCTGCTCCACTTCGCCCTGCGCCAGGTGCTCGCGAACGTGGCGGAGCGGATCTCCAAGGTCCGGATCGGGCCCGGACGACTCTCCTTCGCCGAAGGGCTGCGCGAGGTCCTCACCGAACTGCTGCCCACCGACGACGACCGCCTGGCCGAAGCCCGCGTCTGGTCCGCCTTCTACGCGCGTGCCGCGGTGGACGCCCGCTTCGCCGACGTGCTCGCCGAACTCGACGCCCACTCGCGTGAGGCCCTGCGCGCCGCCGTGGGCTGGGCCGTCGAAGCGGGGGAACTGGCGCCGGGACAGGATCCCGACGACCTGGTGGAGCTCCTCCTGGTCCTGGTGGACGGGGTCTGGCTCAGCGCCGTCCGTCAGCCGCCGGGAACCCCGCTGGACGCCCAACGTGCGGCGGTGGAGGCCGCGATCACCGCGCTCACCGTCGCAGGGGAAGGGGACCAGGGCTCCGACGCGCGGGAATGACATTCGTCAGTGCGTGATCCAGGAGGTTCGGCACCGAAGCCGGTGACAACGGCGTCTATGTCGCGGGCACGGCTCGCGCGATTCTGGACACATGACGACGACAGCGAACATCACGGAGGCCGGCACGGGCGGTCAGGGCACCGCCGCCGATCCCACGGTGGTGGTGAGGGACCTCCACCAGCACTACGGCGACTTCGAGGCCGTCAAGGGCGTCTCCTTCGAGATCCGCCCCGGTGAACTCTTCGCGCTCCTCGGTACCAACGGCGCGGGCAAGACCACCACCATCGAGACGCTGGAGGGTTTCCGACGCCCCGGTTCCGGCACCGTCCGGGTCTTCGGCCTGGACCCCTACGGTCAACCCACCGGGGTCCGTGAGCGCACCAACGCGGTCCTCCAGGGCAGCGGCCTGCTGGAGGACCTGAGCGTCGCGGAGACCATGGACCTCGCCCACGACCTCGCCGCCGACCCGGCGGACACCGACGAGATCCTGGAGCTGGTGGGCATCGCCGATGAACGCGGGGTCGCGGTCCGTCAGCTCTCCGGCGGACAGAAACGACGCCTGGACCTGGCTCTTGCCCTGATCACCCGACCCGAGGTGCTGTACCTGGACGAGCCGACCACCGGCATGGACCCCGAGGCCAGGCACGAGACCTGGCGGATCATCTCGGGACTGAAGGAGGACGGGGTCGCGATCCTGCTCACGACCCACTACCTGGAGGAGGCCGAGCGACTCGCCGACCGGCTGGCGATCATGCACCGCGGAGAGGTGCGGGTCGAAGGCACCCTGACCGACGTGTTGGCGGGCTGGGGCGACCGGGTGAGCTTCCTGCTCCCGGCCGACGTGCGCACCGGTGACCTGCCCGACCTTCCCGGCGCCGAGGTGGCGGTGGAGAGCCGTGACCAGGAGCTGTGGGCCACCTACACCGCCATGGGCGACGACGTGTCCGACAGGGCACACCACACGGTCGCGGCGCTCATCGCCTGGGCGGCCGAACACGGGACCACGCTCAAGCACCTCCAGGTACGCGGAGCCTCCCTGGAGGACGTCTTCCTCCGGGTCGCCGACGGCGCCGCCGACCTGGTCCACGGCTGAGCGGGTCCCCTCACCGCACCCGTCCCACAGAGCCCTTCAGGAGCCCCGATGAGCACGACCACCACCGCCCCCGCACGGCCCCGGCCCACCATCGGCTGGACGAGGCAGGTCCTACGCCTGGCCCGGACCGAGTTCACCCTGTTCGTGAGATACAAGACCGCCTGGATGTTCCTCGCCCTGCCGCTGTTCGTGTCCGTCATGACCCTTCAGCTGCCCAACGACGAGGTCGTTCCCGGCTTCGGCACGTCCGACCTGGCCCTGGTCGCGTCGATCGGCACCGCCGGCCTCATCCTCGGAATCGGACACCCCTCGAACGTCTTCACCGCCCGCCGCGAGTCGCTGGTCCTCAAACGGCTGCGGGTGAGCGGCGTCCCCCAGACGGTGATCTTCGGCGCGACCATCGGGGTCGTGCTCCTGTTCTCCCTGATCATCACCGCCCTGGTGGGGGGCGCGATCTTCGCCCTCTCCGGAGCGCTCCCGCGGGACCCGCTGATGCTGGTCACGGCCGTGATCCTGAGCGGTGTCGTGTTCTCCCTGCTGGGTCTGCTCCTCACCCCGCTCGTCCGTAACGCGGAGGCCGCGCAGATGGCGGCGATGGTGCCGATGACGATCCTGCTGTTCGTCGGTGGCGGGGTCATCCCGCTGGAGTTCCTGCCCGAGGGCGTCCGGCAGGTCGTGGGCCTCCTCCCCTCGGTCCCCGCCGGTGAGATGGCGCAGGCCGCCTACACCGGTCACGACGTGTTCGGCGGTTTCGCCGACGCGCGGGAGAAGAGCCTCCCGGGCCTGTGGGTCGCGGCGCTGCCCTCGATCGGCGTGATGCTCGCCTGGACCGCGGTCCTGGGGCTGCTGGTACGCCGGTACTTCCAGTGGGATCCCCGCAGGCCGTGAACGGGCCCCGGACCCGGTGCGGGGGAGACCGGGAGCGGACCGCTCCCCACACGGCACACTGGATTCGTGCACGAACACCACGGACGGGACGTCCCGGACGGGGCGCGGAGTCGTCACACCGTCTCGGAACCCCGTCCCCCGCGAGGAGACAGCGCGTTGAGACAGGACACCACGCCGACCGACGACGATCGGAAGAACGGGCGCAGGCTCCGCATCGCCCGGCGCGTCATCCTCGGGTCGATGCTGGTCCTGGTCCTCTTCGTCCTGCTCCTCCCGACCATGGACGTGGTGACGGCCGGCGGGGAGAACGGCATCGCCCTGTGGCGCCCCGTCGTCTCCCAGGCCGCCGCGATCTCGCTCAGCGTGCTGTTGGTCGTCCTCCTGCGCGGCAGACTCGACGGACGGCGCGAGCCCGACCGCCGGATCTACTGGGCGTCGATCATCCTGGCGGTCGTCGGCGCCGCCGCCGTCCAGATGCCCCTGTACTCCATGTTCTTCCTGGCGTCCTGGTGGGCCATCGGGATCTTCGTGACCCCCCGCGGACTCGGAGTCGGGGTCACGCTGGGACTTCTGGTGACACCCTGGGTGCTCTTCCTGCTCGACCCCATGGCCGTCCACCCCCTCGCCCACCTCCTGACGTGGGCCGTCTCCAGCCTCTGGGCGCTGCTCCTGGCCACGGGCTCCCTGACCTCCATCTGGTTGTGGGACATCACCAACGAGGCGGTCCACGGTCAGGCCGCGCGTGCCCGGTTGGCCGTCACCGAGGAGCGACTGCGTTTCGCCAGGGACATGCACGACCTGCTCGGCCACAGTCTGTCGGCCCTGGCGGTCAAGGCCGAGCTGGCGAGCAGACTGGCCGAACGCGCGCCGGAACGGGCCGCCGTGGAGATGGGCGAGGTGCACGAGCTCGCCCGCAAGGCGCTCCAGCAGGTGCGCACGGCGGTGAGCGGTTACCGTGAGGTCGACCTCGCCGACGAGGTGGCCGCCGTGAGCGCGGTCCTGTCCGCCAACGGCACCCGGGTGTCGGTCACCGGACTGGACGGTCTGGAGCCGTCCCCCCGCCAGGCCTCCCTGGCCGCGTGGGTGGTCCGTGAGGGCGCCACCAACGTGTTGCGGCACAGCGACGCCCACGAATGCCAGATCGCCTTCGTCCCCACCCGGGGCGCCGACGTGGACCGGGCCCTGGTGGTGGAGGTGGCCAACGACCGGGCGCACGGGCGCGGGAACGGCGAGGAGCCCTCCGGCCACGGGCTGGCGGGACTGTCCGAACGTGTCGTGATGGCCGGGGGCACTTTGTCCGCGTCACGCACCAAGGACAACGGTTTCCTGCTCCGGGCGGTCATTCCCCTGTGACCGGCCCTCAGGGCAGTCGCAGGCCGTCGAAGGCCTCGTCGATGGCGGTGGAGACCTCCTCGCCTCCGTTCATGTTGAGTCCCAACATGAACGCACCCCTCCGGTCGCCCCTCTCCACCAGCAGGAAACGCCCGTAGGTCCCCTCGCCCTCCACCGCCGCTCCGAAGGCGGGGGAGCCGTCCACCTCCGTGGGACCCGAGGTCCCCAACCGCAACGACCCGATGTCCGACACCATGTCGCCCAGTGCCTCCAAGGCCAGTCGTGCCCCGGCCACCGGCAGGGGTTCCACGGCGAGCAGGTCCCGGTGCCCGGTGACGATGAACGCGTCCGGATCGGTGGGGGAGCCGTACACCGTGTAGGAGGAGTACTCTGCGGGAACCTCGTCGTCACCGAGCCGCTGCCATTCCTCACCGGGCAGTCGGTAGGACAACCCCGACACGGGATCATCGACCATGTCCTCTCCGGGGGTCGACCTCCCGCCGGTGTCCTGGACCCCGGGGTCCTCCTGGGCCGTGCCCCGCCCGCCGGAAGCGGCCCCACCGTCCGAAGACGAGGACGGGGGACCGTTCCCCGACAGGAACCAGCCCAGGCCGGCGGCGGTCACCAGCAGGAAGACGAAGGTCACCGCGAGCGCGATGGTCAGGGTCACCCTGCGCGCGGAGTCCGGTTCCCGCGAAGGTCTGTGGTGTGCGGCGGTACCGTCCGGAGTCTTCCGGCGGTCCCGATCCCTCGACTGCATGTGCTCTTCCGCGCCTCTCCTCGCGGCCCTCACCCTGGGGCGGCCGCCCCGCCTGAGGCACTACCCCGTGGGAGGGTCGGAGGATCCGGAGTGGGATGGCCGGATGGGGCCGTTCGCCGTACACGGACCGGAGGCGGCCTCGCCAGGGTCAGAAGGGCCAGCCGACGAGCGGAGGAGTGGACGGACCGGCCACCGAGAGGAGCACGCCGAGCGGTGGCGGGAGCATGTCGCTCAACGGCATGGCCTCCGGAAGGACACGTGCCTGGGAGAACAGGGGTCCGGTGTCGGGGAGCACACGGATCCGGGACTCCTCCTCGCACGGCTCCGGCGACCGCGTCCGCCCGGCTCGCTCGGGGACACATGAGTCGGTCCCACCCGTTCGCGTCGGACCGGGCAGCCGGTCGGGGTCCGATCCGGGCGCCGCATCCTCGTCCACGGACGACAGGCCCAGAACCCGGTCGATCTCCTCGGTGCTGAGCGGGTGCTCGGCGTCGGCGACGGCGATGAGCACCTCGGCGTACAGCTCGATCTCGTCCAGGGCGACGTGGTCATGGAGGAAGGGATGGTCGCCCAGGCGCGGGTACGTGTCGTGTTCCATGTGCGCTCACCTCCCGGAGACGACGGCGCCGCGGAGGGTCGTGCCGGTCGGCCGCGGACAGGCCGACGCGGACTCCGGACGCGACGAGACCGGATCCGCGTGGCATGGGGCTCCAGGCTATGCGGAGGCGACCGGACCGCGCATGACCCGTGAGGACCAGTGGAGGGGTCACCCGGGTTAGCCAGAGCGCATCGAACACCGGCGGAGACGGTGCTTTCGGACCATC
>CALGOD010000557.1 GCA_937957845.1 uncultured Nocardiopsis sp. | reverse complement strand
CCAGGTCGCCCATCCCCAACACGGCGGCCGACACCTGCCCGACGCACACCACGACCAGGGCCTCGGCCCCGGCGGAGTAGTCCGCGCCGAAGAGCCGCATCACCTCGGGGGCGAACACCAGCGCCGACAGATACAGCGGCCACACCAAACACACCAACCACGCCGTACCCACCTGGTACAGCGTGCGTACTCCCGCGTGGTCCTCCGCGGCCACCTGTTCGGCGAAACGGGGCTGCGCCGCGTACGACACCGCCTGCGTACCGAACTGACCGACCACCATGATCCGTGTGGCCGCCATGAACACCGCGGCTCCGCCCAGTCCGCCCAACAACGCCACCAGCACCACACCGCCACGCTGCACCCCCATCTGGGCGACTCCGGCGGCGGCGCGGGGCAGTGCGAAGGACCAGAACGTGTACGAATCCACGCCCCCGTCCGCTCCACGGACCGACGGCTCCCCGGGAGTCCCGGGAGCGTCCTCCGCCCGGACGACCACGCGGGAGGCCGATCCCGAGGCGTCCGGGCCGACGGCGCCTTCCGGAGCGGTCTCCTCGGGCACCGACCGGCGCAGTACCCGCCCCAGCCAGAACCACGCCAGTACCGCGGCGGGCAGGTAGGGTCCCGCCCACGCCAACGCCAGCAGTCCGGAGGAGCCGGCCACCACGACCACTCCCACCAGCCCCAGCTGTGCCAGCGGTCGGCCCGTCTTGTCCAACAGAGCGGTCGCGGTCATGTCGTGGTGTGCCCGGGTCGCGGCCAGAGCGGTCTCGGTGAGCACCGCGAACGGAAGGAACAGCGCCAGCAGCCTCAGATAGACGTCCGCCTGTTCGTCTCCCAGAGCCCGCGCGAGAGGGTCGGTGAACACCACCAGCAGCGCGGCGGTCGCACACGCGGCCAGTGCCGCCGGGCCGGTGGCCAGGCGCAGGAGTCGGGGAACGCCTCCCGTTCCTCCGAGCACGCGCATCCGGGCGATGAAGTACACCAGCCCGTCGGAGGCGCCCAGGGTGGCCACGGCCGCCGCGATGAGGAACACCGATGTCGCGGAGAACAACAGTCCAGCGGTCTCCTGGGAGAAGGCCCGGGTGATCGCCACGATCAGCGCCAGGTTCAGCACCGCACCGACCATGGCGCCCGCCACGTTGACCGCACCGCCGCGCAGGACCCTGCGCAGTCCGGACGCCTCCGGCGCGGTGGTCACGCACACCACGAGGGTGTGCGCCCCCACCAGGTCGCGAGACGGCTGTCGCTGTCGGCGAACCCGGCGCGCAGCTCCGAGCGCAGTCCCTCGGGCATCCTCGCCCGGGCGCGTACGTTGTGTCTTCCGGGTGCGAGCCCCGGACCCGGCGGAAGACCCAGGAAGCGCTCGATCTCCGCCAGCGCGCGCGCCGTCCCGTCGAACAGGTCGGCGTGGTCCACCACGTACATGCGGTCGCGTCCCAAGTGCTTCTCCATTCGCACCAACTGGTCCACGTAGTGACCGCGTGCCACGTATCCGTGGTGCTGGTGGGAGTACGACCGGTAGTGCGGGTCGGCCGACAGCCGCTCCTCCTCACCGGCCAGCCTCAACGGTTCCAGCTCCAGGGCCCGGACGAACGACTCGGTCTCGAACCCCCGTGCGCTCTCATGGGCGTGCGCCGAGTACGCGCGTTCCACCGGGTCGCGCAGGATCACCACCACCCGCACCTCGGGCAGGTCCTGGGAGATCCGCTCCGCGGCCAGGGGATGGAACAGGTAGTACGGACTGGACTCGACCACCCGCACCCGGGGACGTCCTCTCCGTGCCCGCAGTGTCGCCCGCATCGGAAAACGCGACCGGTACCAGTCCAGACCGTGGTGGTAGCCGGTGTCGAAGTAGTGCACTCCCTTGCGCAGTGTGGGGCCGGTGACCAAGGGGTGGCGGCACAGTGCCTTGAACAGCGACGTCGTGCCGCAGCGCTGGGCCCCGCACACGAGGAAGTCGGGCAGCACCCGCGCGGTGCTCGTGGCCCCGCCCCAGCCGTCCGCGACGGGGAGCAGAGCCCGCCGCGCGGGGTCGGACAGACGATGGAACAGGGCGGGCCGGGGGTCCTGGGACATCACATGGTCCTTCCGAGTTCGATGGTTCCGGTCGCGTCCGGGCCGGTCAGACCCGGGGAGAGGCCTCGGTGGCGGCCCTGTCCTGGAGTCCCTCCAAAGCGGGCAACAACCAGTCGTCCACGGCCGCCATGCGGCCCCCGCTCTCGACCTGCCGGTCGTGCAGATACCGGGTGGCCAGGGCGATCAGGTACAGCGCCATCACCGTGGACACCGTCCGTGGACCGACCCCCGCCTCGACCATCAGCGGGTCGCGCAACAACCGTGAGCCGCTCTCCAGCCACCGGTGCACCCCCGGGTGCACACCGTCCTGCACGCACTCGTTGAGGTCGTAGTGCAGCGCGTCGAATCCCACCGGCGCGTTCAGGGAGAGCCGTTCCCAGTCCCACACGAACGCGCGGCGCGCGGTACTGGCGATGTTCCACCTGGTCAGGTCCCCGTGCCAGGCTCCGAAGGGAAGACGCACGTCCGGTAGACGGTGCAGCGCCGCGCGCAGCGGCACGGCCTCCGGTCGCGCCCCCAACGCCACGATCCGCTCCTCCAGGGTTCTTCGGTAGGAGCTGTCCATCAGCCTGTGTCGTCGTATCTCCGCCAGGCGGGCGATCTGCGCCACGCACCGCAGGAGCTGGCGCCGTGTGGGCCGATCCGTCTGGTCGCCCACCGGTAGCGCCTCCTGCACCAGCAGGGGGTGGCCGTTCCACTCGCCCTCGTGCATCAGCCGTGGCACGGTCACGTCCCGCAGACGGACTCCGGACAGGTGACGCAGAGCCCAGGTCTCGGCGCGGACCAGACGCGAGGTCAGGTCGTTCACCGCCACCTTGGCGTAGCCCACGGTCCGTCCGCCGGGTGTGAGCAACAGGAGGACCGGCTTACGGTTGGCCCTGGGCGGACCCACATGGATGGCGATCGCCAGATCACGGTCCAGGGCCGAGGCGAGCGCGTGCTCGATGCCCGGACCCACGCCCACGTACAGTCGGTCGCGCAGCAGCAGGGGGGCCAGTCCGCTGGCGAACGCCCCCGTCAACAGCAGGGTGCGCGCCTTCTCCCGGAGCGAGTGCCCCTGGGCGAAGGAGGCGATCCCCCGTACGGCCGCGGACCGGTCGTGGGCCGGCAGGATCACCCGCGGGTTCCGCGCGCTGGGGATGGGAAGGTATTGTCCTCCCCGCTCGCGGCGTGCCAGCCGCCGCGTCTCACGGTCACCCGGCCCGAGCAGCCCGCCGCACGGCCACAACACCGCGGCCAGGTCGGTCAGGTAGGTGGTCTCGCCGCTCACCAGAGCCTCCCGCGGGTGCGCGCGGACGCCTTCCGCCTGAGCGCCGGTTCCTCGCCGCGCCACAACAGGGCGACGGCGATCATGGTGACCGCCAGGGGAGACATCAGCGCGACGTAGAAGAACATGTACCAGAACAGCAACAGCACGGTCAGCAACGCGCCCTGACCCACGGGGGAGGACGCGGCCCGGTAACGCCAGGCGATCCGCGCGAAGAAGGCGACCATGAAGGCGGTGCCCACCCACCCGCTGGTGATCAGGGTCATCCACAGCTGGCCGGCGTTGCCGATGACCTGCCGGCCACAGCCGGGGCACTCGGCAGTGGGGCCGACCGCGATCGAGTCGGAGCTGCCCTGAGCCTGCCTGGTGGTACCCCATCCCATGACCGGGGACAGCCCGGCCGCCTCCACGGAGGCGGTGTTGGAGGCGGCCCGCCCGTCGTCACTGTGCGGACTGTCGGCTCGTGTGCGCACCACGTCGGCCAGCGGGGAGGCGACCAGGAACAGCAGTGCGACCAGGACCGCGACGGAACCGGCCGCCACCAGGGTCACGCGGCCCCGGCGCAGGGCGGCCACGGCTGCGTAGACCAGGGACAGGGCCAGCCCCACCCACAGTGCCCGGTTGAGCGAGTACACGACGGGGACGGCGGACAGCACGGCGGCGGTCAGCGCACCCCAGCGCACCCGGCCCGAGCCCTGGACGATCCATCCGACCACCAGCCACACCAACAGCAGGGAGAGCATGTAACCCCAGATGTTGGTGTACTCCCAGGGAGCCTTGGGACGGGCCGACTCGTATCCCAGGACCTCCATGATCTGTGCGGACGCGGGATGGACGAGGGCCTGCATGTAGGAGTCCGAGGCGAGGGACTCGGGCAGCAGGTACTCCAACGGTGCCGTGAACTCGAACCGTGGTGCGAGAACCCCCAGATAGCCGCCGGCGATGGTGGTCAGGCACAGCACGGCCAGCGCCCACACGACCACACGGGTGGGGAGCTCACGTTCGGAGAGGTTGCCGACGTAGAGCAGCAGAACGGTCAACACCAGGTAGCCGACGACCCGCAGCAGGGCGCCACCGTAGCCGCCGCTGTCCGGGACGGTGCCGGGTGTCTCCAGCGGTACCAAGAACAGACCCAGCACGGTCCAGAGCAGGAACAGCGTCCACGACCAGAACCCCGGGGGGACCCGAAGGCCCCTGCTGCGGTGGCGCCGTACCAGTTCGGCCGCCATGGGGAGCGCGAACAGCCAGTAGGCGAACTGGCCCATGCCCAGTGCCCACCACAGCGGATATCCGACCAACAACCAGACCAACGGCCGGCCGGTGACCGGGGAACCGCCGACCACCGGTGGTCCCTCGGTCGTCCAGACGGCCGTGGCCCCCATCGGTGAGGCCCGGGAGGGCACACTTTCCATCAGTTCCGGGCCCCCGAGGCCGTGTCGGCGGGCACGGCCCCGTCCTGCCCGGCCGCCGCGCCGATGGACACGGCGTCCTCGACGTCCGTGCCGGTCCCCGAGGAGGGAACCGCCTCCCTGTCGGACTCCAGGACCTCGAAGACCTCCACGGCCCGAGCGCCGTCGTCCTCCCCGAACCCGAAGGCCCTCTCCGCGGCAGAGAGGTCGGCGCCGTCCTCGCTCCAGTCGGCCACCTCGTCCTTCGCGTCCTCGGTGTCCTCGGGCAGCCCGACGATCTCGGCGTGTGTCGGCGTCCCGGGGTCCTCGAAGGCCTGAGCCGTGTCCGCGGCGGTCGTGTCCCTCACGTCCTCCGCCATGCCCTCCGTGGGATCGGTGTCCCCGGCGCCGGCACCGACCGGCGTCCTTCCCCCCAGGGGAGCGCCCGTGCCGCCCACAGGCGGCGGGTCGGCCAGGGGCCGACGGGGCAGGACGGCCGTGCCCGGCGCGGGTACCGCGAACCGCTCCGCGAGGGTGAGCAGGTCGGCCAGATCCGTACGGCGGGTCCGGCCCGGTTCCACCACCGGCAGGAGCATGTCGGCCGATCCGGCCAGAGCGTGGACGTCGGCGCGTTCGCTCACGGGGGCGGCGGCGACCACCACGTACTCGGCCTCCGTGCGCAGCCGCCGCAACAGCTCCACCATGGCCGTGTCCTGCACGGGCG
>CALGOD010000556.1 GCA_937957845.1 uncultured Nocardiopsis sp. | reverse complement strand
ACCCACCCCGAACCGGGCAGCATCTTCGACGCACTGCACCGCCGCGTCCCCCGCCCCTCACCCACCGCTTTGCCCTTCGACTTCGCCGGCGGCTACGTCGGCTACCTCGGCTACGAACTCAAAGCCGACTGCGGCACCACCAACACCCACACCTCACCCCACCCCGACGCCGTGTGGCTGCGCTGCGACCGCTTCGTGGCCATCGACCACCACCACGACCGCACCTACCTGGTGTGCGCCGACGACGAACCCGACGGCCAGGCCTGGCTGGAACAGACCCTGACCGCACTCACCACCCTGACCCCCCTGGACCCGCCCCCACCCCCCGCACCCCCCACCGACCTGACCCCCCTGCTCCAACGCCCCCACCAGGACTACATCGACGACATCAAGGAATGCCTGGCCCAGCTCACCGCCGGAGAAAGCTACGAGATCTGCCTGACCAACCACCTGCGCCTACCCCACGACGGCCAGGACCTGGACATCTACCGACGCATGCGCACCGCCCGCCCCGCCCCCTACGCCGCCCTGCTACGCCTTGGACCGATGAGCGTACTGAGCGCCTCACCCGAACGCTTCCTCCGCGTGAAAGCCGACCGCACCGCCGAAAGCCGCCCCATCAAAGGCACCGCACCACGCCACCCCGACCCGACCGCCGACGCCCGCGCCGCCCAAGAACTACGCACCGACGCCAAGACACGCGCCGAGAACCTCATGATCGTGGACCTGTTGCGCAACGACCTGGGACGAGTGTGCGAGGTGGGCAGCGTGCAGGTCCCCGCGTTCATGTACACCGAGTCCTACGCCACCGTGCACCAGCTGGTCTCCACCGTGCGCGGCACACTCCTGCCCCAGGTATCGGCCCTGGAGGCGATACGTGCCTGCTTCCCCGGCGGATCGATGACCGGCGCCCCCAAGAAACGCACCATGCAGATCCTGGACCGGTTGGAGACCTGCGCACGCGGCGTCTACTCCGGCGCGCTGGGATATGTGTCCTCCTCCGGCACCGCCGACCTGAGCATCGTCATCCGCACCGCGGTACTGGCCGAGGGCGAACTCACCATCGGCGCGGGCGGCGCCATCGTGCTGGACTCCGACCCCGAACAGGAGTACCAGGAGATGCTGCTCAAAGCCGCCGTCCCCGCCCGTGGCCTGTGACCCCACGACGCTCGGGCACGAAAACCCGTGGCCGCCACGAACACCGAAAAGCCACGCTGGGCGCCGTGAAAGCACCGCTCCACCAGAGCCGCGCACAGCACACCGACGACACCACACCCAAGGCCACAGAGCGACCCCGGGCGGGACGGCGCACGGGCGGGCACACACCCCCACCGGCCCCTACACCGCCCCGTCCCGACCCCTCTACTCCACGAGCGGCACCCCGCCGCGGACCAGACGCCAGTTGACCACGTGGAAGTCGGCCGGATCGATGGTGCCGGTCGCCGTGGCGTGGTCGATCAACGCCTGACGCACCTCCACCTGCTCGTTGTACACCACCGGCGCACCGGTGATGTGCGGGAAACCGCCACCGCCGGACTGGCGGTAATTGTTCACCGCCAGCACGAACCGCTGGTCGTCGGCCACCCGCTCACCCTCCCACGTCAACGACGAGACACGCTCGCCCACGGGCCGCGACACGTCGATGTCGTACTCCACACCGGCGACCTGGTCGAAGTTGTAGTCGGGGATGCCGTCGGCGTTGGTCAACCCCCCGGGGTCGACCTGCCCGGTGGCGGGCGCCTGCCGGAAGTACCGCGCGGAGTACTCCAGGTAATCGCGCAGCTGGGCACCGGTCACCACACTGGCCAACAACGTGTTGTCGTAGATGTAGAGCCCGGCGATGTCACGGATCGAGACCTCCCCGGCGGGGAAGACCGCCGAACGGCTGAAGGGCGCCGCGATCGACAGCACCGGCAGATCCGCCTCAGGGGTACCGGCGATCGCCGTGCGCACCGTGTCGATCTGCACCTGCTGCACGTAGTCCACGATCGCGGTGTCACGCCAACACGCCTGCGCCGCGCTCAACTCCTCCACCGAGGTCGCCACCACCTGGTTGACGTACTCCACCGCCGTGGCGTGCTGGTCGGCGACCACCGCCACGATCTGCGGATCCTCCTGCACCGTGTTGCTGTTCAGCGTCACCGCGCTCTTGGACACGACCCGCCACCGCCCTTTCTCCCTCCGCAGAGCCAGGTCCATCACCGACAGCCGCCGACCCCAGAAGGAAGGCATGGTCATCAGCACCTGCTCACCGGTGACCTTGTTGGTGACGAAACGTTCGGGGACGTCCTGGTGGGCGTGCCCGAACAGGATCGCGTCGATGCCCGGCACCTGCTCGGCGAGCATCGCCGAGGCGTTCTCCACCGGCAGGTCCTCACCGTAGGAAGAGGTACCGCTGTCACCGGAGTGGGCACTGACGATCACCAGGTCGGCGCCCTGCTCACGCATCACCGGCACCCAACGGCGAGCGCTGTCCACCAGGTCCTGGAACTCCAGCACACCCTCGACATGGTGACGGTCCCAGATGATGGACCCGGGGTTGGTCAACCCCAGCACACCCACCACCAAGGGCTGGGTGCCGGGCTTGTCCAGACAGTCCACCTGCATGCGTTTGAGCACGTAGGGCCGGTAGGCGGGCTCCTGGGTCCCGTGGTGGACGGCGTTGGCGGCCAACACGGGTGCGTCCATCTGCTCGATCCAGGTGTCCAGCAACTCCAGACCGTAGTTGAACTCGTGATTTCCCAAGGCCACGGCGTCGTATCCGACCGCGTTCATCGCCCGCGCCATCGGATGGGTCCGCCCGGTCCGGGTGATGGGTTCCACGGTGTTGTAGTACGTGGCCAGCGCCGCACCCTGGATGGTGTCACCGGAGTCGAACAGCAGGGTGTTGTTATGGCCTCTCTCCTCACGGATCCGCCTGATCAGACCGGCCGCCTTGGCGATACCGATGTGGTTGCCCTCGGAGTCCTGGAACTCGGCATTCTTGAAATAGTCCCAGTTCAGGCAGTGCCCGTGCAGATCCGAGGTGCCCATGACGGTGATCAGGGCCTCACGTGCGGAGGACGCGGCGGCCGTGCCGGGCCAACCCGCCAAAGCGAGGGCTCCCGCGGCGCTCAGTCCTTTGACGACACCACGTCGGGAGATACGGGGGTCCTTCGCCATAGGTGTCTCCTGGGGGTAGCGGGGGTGGACGAGACCACCACACAGTAGTGACAGACCCTGCCCGAACGGAACCGGGCAGGAGCGGACGGACGGTGCGCGCTCCCGTGCGGGCACCCGACCCCGGTCGGGAAAAAAGGGGACAGGGATGGACGAGGCCGCAGATCGGGCGGCGTGGGCCTCCCACCAGGCCATCGAAGGAGAGCCGCGGCCGCCGGAACCCCACGTGCTCGCCTCGCCCGACCGCGCGGGGCGTCTGCTGGACGGTGAGTTCACCGAGGTCGGCAGAGCGGGCAGGAAGTGGGACCGGAACTCGCTCCTGAACACGCCGCCGACCTGCTGGTGGTCCTTCCCTTCGCCCAGCTCGCCCGACACGCCTGGAACCGGGCCTCGCACACCTCCACGCACCCCTGAAACCCCCTTCAGACCGGCGAGCGGACGGGAAGCCCGTCGGGTGCGCCCTCGCACGGCCAGGACCGAACGCACACGCCCACCGGCCCCGAACACACCCGCCCCGAACTCGCGGAGCACGGCGACAGGACCCCGCCCATGACGTTCGAAGAAGACACCAAGACCTTCCCGCGCCCACCCGACCGGCGAGCCCGGACCACGAGCCCCCAAAGCGGCACCGACGGCGAGCCTCGTCCACAGACACAGTGCACAAATGGTGACGGGTGAACAGTCCACGGTACGGTTACGGACATGGACAACGCACCGACACGACCGTCTACGTCGGTTGAGGACTATGTGAAGGTCATCTATGACCTGCAGGAGCGCGGCACCGGGCCGGTGACCATCTCCGGCATGGCCGAACGCCTGTCGGTGTCCAATTCCTCGGTGTCGGGCATGCTCCGCAAACTCAGCGAACTGGGGTTGGTGGACCACCGACGCTATGGCACCGTCAGCCTCACCGAACCCGGCACCAAGGCCGCCCTGGCGGTCCTACGCCGCCACCGCCTGCTGGAGACCTACCTGGTCGCCGAACTGGGCTACTCCTGGGACGAGGTACACGACGAGGCCGAGATCCTCGAACACGTGGTCTCCGACAAGTTCGTCGACCGCATAGCCCACCACCTGGGCGACCCGGTGGTCGACCCGCACGGCGACCCCATCCCCACCCGTGAAGGACACATCGTCCAACACCGGAGCGTGCTGCTGTCGGAGGCGGACAAGGGCGTCAGCGGAGTGATCGTCCGCGTCAACGACACCGACCCCGACCTTCTGCGCTACCTGGACGAGGTCGAGATCGGCATCGGCATGCGCGTGGAGGTCGTGGAACACCAACCCTTCGCCGGGTCGATGCAGATCAACGTACGCACCGACGACAACGCCCCCGAACGCGCCCGGTCACTGGGGATGGTGGCGGCCGAGGCCCTGTGGATCAGCCCGGACACCCAAGGGTAGAAAACCGCAGGCCCCCGCCACCGAAAACCCCATCACCACCATCCTTGGGCCGTGCCCGGGACCCGACCCCGCGCACCGACCCGCTCGGCGGACGGTGACAGCAGCGGCGCGGCCCCCGGCCCCGGCCGGCACACGCCCCCGCCGCCCTCATGCCTGCTCGCGCACCCCCGCCACACCGTCCTGGACGACGAACCGCGCCCGGTCCCGGATGGGCGCCCCCGGCTCGCTCACGTAGTCCACGACCCGGTAGTCGGCCGTCCACTCGGTGGGGGTGACCACGTTGCGCACATAGCCGCGCCTGCGGTTGACGAACCTGATGTGCGGGTTCTCCCGCAGCTGCACCGCATCGGCCGGGGCCTGCTCGGCCCCGTCTCCGCCGCTGGTGAAGGAGGTGCCCACCAACTCGGTGGCCACCGTCGCCGACGCCGGATCGTCGAAGTCGGCCTTGACGTCGCACACGTAGTTGGCGTGCACGTCCCCGGTGATCACCACACCGTTGCGCACCCGCGCCAACTCATCACGCACCTGGTCGCGTTCCACCAGGTAGTTGTCCCAGGCGTCGTCACTGAAGTCGGTCTGCTCACCCTCGGCGAAGTCACGCTGGGAGAAGAACACCTGCTGGGCCAGGACGTTCCAACGGGCCCGCGAGGAGGACAGCCCCTCGAACAACCACTGTTTCTGGTCGGCGCCCAGCAGGGTACGGGAAGGGTTCTCCCGGTCCTGGGGCGCCTGCTCGTCACGGTACTGGCGGGTGTCGAGCAGATGCACGTCCACCAGGTCGCCGAAGGACAACCTGCGGTGGAGCCGCATGTGGGGCCCCTGTGGACGCTGGGCCAGACGCAAAGGCATGTGCTCGTAGTAGGCCTTGAACGCCTGGGCGCGTCGGTGTAGGAACTCCTCGGCGGGGATGTCCTCACTGTCGGAATGGTCGTCGGCCCAGTTGTTCTGCACCTCGTGGTCGTCGAAGACCACCGCCCAGGGGAAGGCGGCGTGCGCGGCCTGCAGGTCGGTGTCGCTCTTGTACTGGGCGTGCCGGATCCGGTACTCGGCCAGGGAACGCACCTCCACCCGCGGCAGATGTCCTCGCCCGATGGCGCCCTGACCCGCGGTCTCGTAGATGTAGTCGCCCAGGAACACCACCAGATCCAGGTCCTCCCGGGCCAGGTGGGCCTGGGCGGTGTAGTGGCCCTGGGTGTAGTTCTGGCAACTGGCGAAGGCGAACGCGAACCGGTTCAGGCGCATACCCGGGGGAGTGACGGTCCTGGTGCGGCCGACCGGGCTGATCTGCGTTCCCACCCGGAACCGGTAGAAATAATCAGCGCCCGGACGCAGCCCCTCGACCTCCACGTGCACCGCATGGGCGTCCTCGGGGCCGGTCTCCACCTGCCCGGAGGTGGCGATACGGCTGAAGTTCTCGTCCTCGGCCACCTGCCACTGCACCTGCACCCGCCGATCGGGCATACCGCCGAGCCCGTCCTCGGCCAGCGGGTCGGGGGCAAGGCGGGTCCACAGCACGACGCCGTCGTGGAGGGGGGCGCCGGAGGCCACGCCCAGGGTGAAGGGTTCGACGATGCGCCTGGGGACGACGAGCGTGTCGGCGTGGACGCTGGGGCCCCACATCCCGCCAAGGGTCACGGCGCCCAGGGTGGCCGCACCCGCGACCAGGACCTGGCGCCGGGTGGCGCATGCGGCGGAGGCGGTGGGCCGGTGAGCGGGGGAGGGGGTGACGGTTCCCGACATCAGGTCTCCTGAGAGTGTGCGGGGAGGTGCCCGACCCCGTGTGGGCCGGGCGGGGGACCGTGCTCCATCCGGCCACGGAAAACGGAACGTCCCCCCTCACCATCCGGTGAACGTTGTCCCCATATGGGTGAC
>CALGOD010000555.1 GCA_937957845.1 uncultured Nocardiopsis sp. | reverse complement strand
TAGACTGCCTGAGGTGAGCGAGGGCGAGCACCGACCGCAGCCCCCGGGAGGGGCGAGCACGAAAGCACGACTGCACATCGTCACCGGAAAGGGCGGGACCGGGAAGACGACGGTGGCGGCGGCACTGGCACAGGCGCTGGCCTCGGGCGGCGGACGGGTGCTGCTGGTCGAGGTCGAGGGCCGCCAGGGCATCGCCGCCCTTCTGGGCGACCCGCCGCTTCCCTACGAGGAGCGGGAGATGATCTCCGCTCCCGGCGGCGGCACCGTGTGCGTACTGGCGGCCGACGCCGAGTCGGCTCTGCTGGAGTACCTGGAGATGTTCTACGGCATGCGCCGGGCCGGGCAGGCGCTCAACAGGTTGGGCGCGGTGGACTTCGCCACCACCATCGCGCCGGGGCTGCGCGACGTCCTGCTCACCGGCAAGGCCACCGAGGCGGTACGCCGGCGCCGGGGCTCGCGCCGCAGAACCTCCGACGCCCCGTCGACGGAGCCCTTCCACTACGACGCGGTGGTGATGGACGCACCCCCCACGGGCCGCATCGCGCAGTTCCTCAACGTCAACTCCGAGGTCGCCGGGCTGGCCCGGGCGGGCCCCATCCGCAACCACGCGGACCGGGTCATGGAGGTCATCCGCTCGGGGCGGACCCGCGTACATTTCGTCTCCTTGCTGGAGGAGATGCCCGCCCAGGAGACCCGGGACGGCATCGCCGAGCTCAGTGAACTGGGGATCGGGATCGGCATCGTGCTGGTGAACATGGTGCGACCCCCGCTCCTGGACGAACCCGGGCTGGTCGCCGCCGCCGACGGGGGGCCGGACCTGGACGTCCTCTCCGCCGGCCTGAAGGAGGCCGGCCTGGACGACCCCGAGGAGCTCGCGGCGGCCTTGGCGGACGAGGTGCACGCGCACGCGCTGCGGGTGCGGCTGGAACGCCGGGTGCGGACCGGTCTGGAGGACCTGGGACGGCCGATCCTGGAACTGCCCCTGGTGGAGGGCGGGGTGGACCGCGCGGCCCTGGACCTCCTGGCGCGACGGCTGATCGACCAGGGGGTGCGCCGGTGACCTCCACGACGCCGGAGCGGTGGGACGTGGACGCGCTCGTGGACGACCCCGGCACACGGATCATCGTGTGCTGCGGTGCGGGCGGGGTCGGCAAGACCACCACGGCCGCGGCGTTGACTCTGCGCGCCGCCGAGCGTGGACGGCACGCCGTGGTGATCACCGTGGATCCCGCGCGGAGACTGGCCCAGTCCCTGGGGCTGGCGTCCCTGGACGACACCCCCCGTCCGGTGCCACTGCCCGAGGGGACCACGGGCAGCATGCACGCGATGATGCTCGACATGAAGCGGACCTTCGACGAGGTCGTCGAAGAGCACGCCGACCCCGAGCGGGCCCGACAGATCCTGGCCAACCCCTTCTACCAGACCCTCTCCACGAGCTTCTCCGGAACGCAGGAGTACATGGCCATGGAGAAACTGGGCCAGTTGCGTCAGTCGGGGGACTGGGACCTGATCGTGGTGGACACCCCGCCCAGCCGGTCGGCCCTGGACTTCCTGGACGCGCCCAAGAGACTGGGCCGGTTCCTGGACGGTCGGCTGATCCGGTTCCTGAGCGCACCGGCCGGCACGGGCGCGTTCCGGCTGCTCGGCGCCGGATTCAACCTGGTCACCTCCACCATCGGTCGGATCGTGGGCGCCCAGTTCCTGGGCGACCTGAGGGCCTTCGTGTCGGCCTTCGAGACGGTCTTCGGCGGGTTCCAGGAACGCGCGGAACGCACCTACCGACTCCTCCAGGCGCCGGGGACCGGGTTCGTGGTGGTGGCGGCGCCGGAACCGGACGCGATGCGCGAGGCGTCCTACTTCATCGAGCGTCTGGCCACCGACGCCATGCCGTTGGCCGGGCTCGTGATCAACCGGACCCATCCGTTGCCCGAGGGTCCCGCGGCGAAGCTGGACGCCGACAGGGCGACGACCGCCGCGGAGTTCCTGGAACAGACGGGTTCGTCCCCACTGGCGGCGGCCGCGCTGCGGCTGCACGCGGACCGGGTCAGGGTCCGCGAGCGCGAGAACCGGCTGCGAGACGCTCTTCTGTCCGCACACGACGGGGTGCGCGTCGCCGAGGTGGCCGCCCTGCCCGAGGACGTGTACGACCTTCCGGGGCTACGCGGTATCGGCGAGTCCCTGGCCTTCGCCGATCGGGGGAGATAGCACTTCGTAGCGGGGGCGGACCGCCTTGACCCCGAACCGGGAAGTGATTGGTCCGCGATAAGCATGAAAAGATGGCATGGGCGCACACCACTCGGTACAGGGCAGGCGTTTCAGCCTCTTCGCGCACCATTCATGCCACATCACGCCACTTTGCACGTTCGTGGTCATCTAGTCTGATGGGGTGGGTCAGGGGACATTGCTTCAAAGAATCAGCCAACTGGTGGGCGTGGGCGTCATAGCGGGCCTCCTCGTCGCGGCACTCGCGCTACCCGCTGTCGGAGGCCTGGGCATCACGGCCCGCAACGTGGCCAGCGGCTTCCTCGACATGCCCGGCAACCTGGAGACTCCCCCGCCCCCACAAAGGTCCACCATCTATGACAGCGAGGGCGGTGTCATCGCCGAGATCTTCGACCAGAACCGGGAGCTGGTCGAACTCGACGACGTCGCTCCCGTGATGATCGACGCGATCCTCGCCATCGAGGACGCCCATTTCTACGAGCACGGCGGACTCGACATCGCCGGCACGCTGCGCGCCGCCATTCGCACGGTGGGCGGTGACACCCAGGGCGCCTCCTCCATCACGCAGCAGTACGTCAAGAACGTGCAGATCGAGGCGGCCACCTCCCAGGAGGAACTCGACGCCGCCCGCGAGGAGACCATCGCCCGCAAGATCCGGGAGCTGCGCTACGCCGTCGCCCTCGAAAAGCGGATGACCAAGGACGAGATCCTCGAGGGCTACCTCAACATCGCCTACTTCAGCGACGGCGCCTACGGGGTCGAGTCCGCCGCACAGCACTTCTTCCAGGTCCCCGCCAGCGATCTGGAGCTGCACCAGGCCGCCACCATCGCGGGACTGGTCCGCTACCCCTACCTGTACAACCCGCGCTTCTTCCCCGAGCAGACCATCGATCGCCGCGACGTGGTGCTCGACCGCATGGTCGCCACCGGAGCCATCACCAAGGCCGAGGCCGCGGAGGCCAAGAAGGAGCCGATGGAGCTGGACCTGTCCACGCCCCCCAACGGATGCGTGCCCAGCGACCAGCCGTTCTTCTGCGACTACGTGGTCCAGGAGATCGAACAGGACGAGCGCTTCGGCCCCAACGAGACCGAACGTGCGCGCTGGCTGCGCACCGCGGGCCTGGAGATCCACACCACGCTCGACCCGCAGACCCAGAAGGCCGCGCAGAAGGCCGTGGACAAGTGGGTGCCGCGTAAGAACGAGTCCCGCAAGGTGGCGGCCGAGGTCGTCATCGAACCCGGCACCGGTCAGATCCTGGGCATGGTCCAGAGCCGCAACTACGGCCCCGACGAGAGCAAGCTCGGCGAGACCTCCATCAACTTCGCCACCGACGCCGATCGCGGCGGCAGCAGCGGCTTCCAGGCCGGGTCGACGTTCAAGGCGATCACCCTGGCCGCCGCGCTCGACAAGGGTCTGCCCTTCGGCACCGCGTTCGGTTCCCCCTCCAGCGTGACCGTCAGCGGACAACGCAGCTGCAACGGGGGCATGCTCAGCACCTGGAGCGTGAGCAACGCCGGCGACACCGGAGCCAGCACCACGCACAACATGGTGTCGGGGACCAAGGCCTCGTCCAACACCTTCTTCGCCCAGCTGCAGAAGCGGGTGGGGATCTGCGACGTGATGGAGATGGCCGAGACCCTGGGCCTCAAGCGCGCGGACGGCACCCTGTTCACCGAGAACGACAACTCCCTGGCCAACAGCAGCTTCACGTTGGGCAGTGAGGAGGTCTCCCCGCTGCGGGTGGCCAACGCCTACGCGACCTTCGCCTCGGGCGGCGTCTACTGCGAGCCGCAGGCCATCACCCACATCAAGGACCAGCAGTCGGACACCACGATCGAGATCGAGCCGGAGTGCTCGCGCGCGATCGACGAGGACGTCGCCGACGGTGTCACCTACCTGCTGACCCAGCCCTTCAACGGCGGCACCGCCGCCTCCCTCGGCATCGGTCGCCCGGCCGCGGGCAAGACCGGCACCACCGACGAGTCCGCGGCCGCCTGGTTCGCCGGGTACACGCCGCAGATGGCCAGTGCGGTCTTCGTCGGCGACCCGCGTGGCCCTCAGCAGCACCCGCTGCGCAACATCAACCTCGGTGGCCGCTACTACGGCGTGGTGTACGGGGCGACGATCCCCGGCCCGATCTGGCAGGAGACCATGCGGGGCGCCCACGAGGGCCTGGAGGTCGAACAGCTGCCCTCGGCGCCGTCGAAGTTCGGCTCGACCGCTCCCCCGGCTCCGCCCTCACCGCCCTCACCTGACCCGGACGAGGAGGACGCCAGCCCCGCCAGTGACGAGGGTGGGGTCCCCAACGTCGTGGGTCTGTCGGTGGAGGACGCGGTGAACACCCTGCAGGCCGCGGGTTACACGGTGAACGTGTCCTCGACCCGCATCCGCTCCGCGGAGGCGGAGGGCACGGTGGCCGCGGTCAACCCCGACCCGGGCACACGGCTGCCGAGCGGGGCCACGGTGAACGTGTTCCTGAGCAACGGCGGGGGGACGGCCGACGCGCCCGACGACGAGGGATGGCACCCGGTCCACCCCGCGGCGAGCCCCACGTACAGGGAGGGCGACTAGCCTTTCGACCCGGCCCGTCGTCGGTACGACGGGCCGGGTCCTCCCTGTGGGGCCGCCGGGGATCACCCGGTGAGCTGACGCTTGACCTCGGCCGCCACACGGGACCCCTCGGCCCGGCCGGCGACCCGGGGGTTGACGGTCTTCATGACCTGGCCCATGCCTTTGGGGCCCTCGGCTCCGGTCTCCTTGATCGCCTCGGCCACCAGCCCGGAGAGCTCCTCGTCGGTGAGCTGCTCGGGCAGGTAGTCGGAGATGATCTCGCTCTCGGCCCGCTCGGCCTCGGCCTGTTCGGGCCGTCCGCCCTGGTCGAACGCCTCGGCCGCCTCACGACGCTTCTTGGCCTCACGGGTGAGCAACCGGGTGATCTCCTGGTCGTCGAGGGTACGCCGGGTGGAACCGGCGGCCTCCTCGGTGGAGATCGCAGCCAGGACCATGCGGAGGGTGCCGGCGCGTACCTTGTCACGCGCCTTGATGGCGGTGGTCAGGTCGTTCTTGAGGCGGTCTTTGAGTTCGGACATGGACCGATCCTACGGCGGCCGAGGTCAGGGCCACCAACGGTTTACGCGCGGGACTCAAGGGATCCGCGACGATCATCTGCGACGACGAAGGAGAACGATGGGCGCCGACGACAGACGATTTCTGCGCCGGGCGGGGCGAGCGGTGGCGGTCACGGGGGCGGTCGGAGCAGCGGGACTGTTCTACGCCTCGGTCATCGAGCGCAACTGGTTCCGGTTGCGGCGCTACGAGCTTCCGCTGCTGCCGCCCGGCAGCCCACGGCTGCGGATCCTGCACCTGTCCGACGCGCACCTGACACCGGGCCGCAGGATGCTCATCGACTGGATCCGGGGGCTGGAGGCCTATGAGCCGGACCTGGTGATCAACACCGGCGACTCCCTGGGACACCCCGACGCGGTGGGACCCTTCATCGAGGCGCTGGGGCCGCTGTTGGACCGGCCCGGCGCGTTCGTGTACGGGTCCAACGACCTGTTCTCCCCGCAGCCGAAGAACCCGGCCCGCTACCTGTGGCGGACCAGCAAGGACGACTACAAGAAGCGCCGGGTGCCGGACCTGCCCTGGCGTGAGCTGGGCGCGGCCATGTCCGCGTCGGGATGGCTCGACCTGAACAACCGCAAGGGTTCCCTGAAGGCCGGCGGGCTGGACGTGGCCCTGGCCGGTGTGCACGACTCGCACATCAAGCTGGACCGGTACGACAAGGTGGCCGGCCCCGCGGACCCGGCGGCGGACGTGCGCCTGGGCGTGCTGCACTCGCCGGAGCCGTCCAACCTGGACCGGTTCGCCGCCGACGGCTACCAGCTGTTGATGGCGGGGCACACGCACGGTGGCCAGCTGTGCCTGCCGTTCTACGGGACGCTGGTGACCAACTGCGGCATCGACCGCAGGCGCGCGTGGGGCCTGAACGAGTACGGGAACGCGTGGCTGCACGTGTCGGGCGGTCTGGGCACCTCTCCGTACGCGCCGGTGCGCTTCTGCTGCCGCCCGGAGGCGTCCCTGTTGGACCTCGTCGCGCCCTCCTGAGGTGTGGTCCCGAGCACTCCCCGGTGTCCGTTAGACTTGTTCTCGTTGCTTCGGGGTGTGGCGCAGCTTGGCAGCGCGCTTCGTTCGGGACGAAGAGGTCGTG
>CALGOD010000554.1 GCA_937957845.1 uncultured Nocardiopsis sp. | reverse complement strand
CTCGTGAGCGACGAGTGGACACGTCGTGGGCGCCGACGGTTCCCGTCTCCGGGGACGTCCGGGCATGGACGAGACGCGGCGAGGGGCCCGCGAGGACACGGGCGCGCCGACCGCTTCCCCCTTCGGAACCCTCCGAAGAACGACCGCCCGGGGCCGTGTGGTGAGTGCGCGCCCCACCCCCTTATCCCCGTGCGACCGTGAACGCGGTCGGACCCGTTCGAAGGACGAGGTGAACGCAGTTGAGCCGCATCTACGACTGCGCGGACGACACCGCACGCAAGGACGGCATCGCCGACGCCGCCTCCGCGGTGCGTCGAGGCGAGCTCGTGGTACTGCCCACGGACACCGTGTACGGCATCGGTACCGACGCCTTCAGTCCGACCGCGGTGGCCGGGCTGCTGGCCGCCAAGGGACGCGGGCGCGAGATGCCCCCGCCGGTCCTGGTCGGTTCCATGCGCGCCGCCACGGCCCTCATCGACGATCTGGGCAGCCACGGCCGCGACCTCATGGAGGAGTTCTGGCCGGGGCCGCTCACCCTGGTGTGCGTCGCCACCCCCAGCCTCTCCTGGGACCTGGGCGACACCAAGGGCACCGTGGGCGTGCGTATGCCGATGGACCCGGTCGCCCTGGAGCTGCTCAAGGAGGTCGGGCCGATGGCGGTCAGTAGCGCGAACAAGTCCGGCCGGCCCTCGGCGACCCGGATCGAGGAGGCCATCGAGCAGCTGGGCGACGAGGACGTCGCCGTCTACCTGGACGGTGGTGAGGCCGAGTCGCGGGTCGCCTCCACCATCGTCGACCTCACCTACGCGGTTCCGCGTGTGCTGCGTGCGGGAGCCATCTCCATCGAGCGGCTGAGGGCCGTGTGCGGCACCGTCATCGGTGAGCTGCCCAAGGGCCGGACCAAGGCCGGTGGGGACGACAAGGAGCGACAGGAGGGGCAGGAGGAGCCACCCGGGCCAGAGGACGGCACTCCGCGGCCGCCCACCTCCGACAGGGATCAGGACTAGAGGGGCCAGGCCGTGCGGGAGTACGCACTCACCTTCGTCATCGCCGCCGCGGTGACCTATCTGCTCGTTCCGATGGTGCGCAGATTCGCCATCGCCTTCGGTGCCACCCCACCGGTACGCGACCGTGACGTGCACACCGAGCCCATCCCCCGGCTGGGCGGGCTCGCCATCTACGGAGGGTTCGCCGCCGCCCTGCTCATCTCGGCCCAGTTGCCGCACCTGCAGAACGTCTTCGTCGCCGACACCTGGAGGGGGTTGCTGCTGGCGGGCGGGCTCATCACGATCATCGGGGTCATCGACGACCGCTGGGGGATGGACGCGCTGAGCAAGCTCGCGGGGCAGACCGCCGCCGCGGGCATCCTCGTCTGGCAGGGCGTGCAGTTGCTGTGGCTGCCGTTGCCCGGCACCCAGCTCTCCCTCGGTCCCTGGTTGGGCGCGATGGTCTCGATCCTCCTGATCGTGGTGACCATCAACGCGGTCAACTTCGCGGACGGGCTCGACGGGCTGGCGGCGGGCATCGTCGGTATCTCCGCCTTCGCGTTCTTCGCCTACTACTACGTGGTCGCGGTGGAGCAGGGCTTCGTGCGGCAGTCCTATCCGGCGATGATCGCGATCATCCTGGCGGGCACCTGTGTCGGCTTCCTCTTCCACAACTTCCATCCGGCCAAGGTGTTCATGGGGGACACCGGAGCGATGTTGTTGGGTCTGCTGTTGACATCGATCACCATCACGGTGACCGGTCAGTTCGACGCCAACACCGCTCGTGAGGAGTTCAACTCCGGCCTGGTGGTGTTCCTGCCGATCGCGCTGCCCCTGCTGGTGATCGCCCTTCCCCTCGCCGACCTGGTGCTGGCCGTGCTGCGTCGCACACTGGCGGGCAAGTCCCCGTTCGCCCCCGACCGCGGACATCTCCACCACCGTTTGTTGGACATGGGGCACAGCCACATGCGCGCGGTGCTGTTGATGTACCTGTGGGCGGGGATCGTGTCCTTCGCCGCGGTCGCGCTGTCGGTGTTCGACTCCCCGGCGATCGTGCTGACCGTGACCGCGTTGGTGGCCACGTGTGCGGTCGGCCTCATCGTTCTGCCGCGGTTGCGTCGGCGCGGTCTGCTCGTCAGAAGGCGTACGGAGGGGGCGGGGACTCGGGGAGATCACAATTCGCCATCCGATGCCTGACGGTACGGTCTCCATGGAGATCGGGTGGCCGGGATAAAAGCGGCACTGAACTGCGGATACACTCTTCTGTGATGAATGTGGCCAAGGTGACATGAGAGGCGGAGTCGCCTCGGAAGGGGCGCTTTGCCGCCCGTTAAGGTCACGTTCAGGTTCCCTCGGATCCAGCACCGAAAACCTTGTGATAGCTTTCACGAACAGGAACCCACGACCATCAAACGGAGCTTCGCCATGCAGGAAAACGACGCCCGGATCTTCCGTGGCGCCGCGCTCCCCAGCGTGGCGTGCGGGGCTCTGGCCATGGCGGTGTCGGCACTGGCGGCCGGCCTCTCCGGCCTGATGGGCTCGGCTCTGGCGGTGCTCATCGTCCTCGGATGTTTCGGGCTCGGCCAGTGGGCGGTCATCGCGGTCACACGTCGCAACAAAGACCTCTTCCTGGCTGCGAACCTCCTCGGTTTCGTCGTCAAGATGGCGGTGCTGGGCATCATCCTGGTCACCCTCGGACGCAGTGCCTTCGTCGCGGATCTGAGTGACACGGCCTTCGTCTACAGCGCACTGGCGGTGGTGCTGGTGTGGCTGGGAGGACAGACCTGGGCGACGTCGAGGGCGAAGATGCTTCACGTGGACCCGGCCGAAGAGTCGGGGGCCAAGTGATGGGACGCCCCGCCGACACCCGCCAGAACGGGCGTAATACGATGCTTTCCGGCAGGTTCGCGGAAGCGTCCCGGCCAGGGCCCACGTGCTATATTCCGGAGCGAGATGAGCGGCGAGCCAGCAAGGAAGACAGAGACGCGCGAACCCTCGGTACCGCGTCAGTCCGACGGCTGGGCACTCTTCTCCACTCTGCTCTCGGGTGTGCTCGTCTGGAGCGCCATCGGCTGGGGCGTGGACAAACTCCTGGGCTTCCAGGCGCTCTTCCTGCCGATCGGAGCGGTTTTGGGAATGGTGGGCGCGATCTATCTGATCGTGGTCAAGACACGCCAGTCCTGATCCCCGCCGCCAGTCCGGTCTCGCCGGTCGGTCGGCACCGCTCCGCAACAACCATCAACGAGGCTTTCTTGCGTCACGACGAAAGGATTCGCCGTGAGTGCTGACGCGCGCATTCTCGCGGCCGAACCTAACTGCCACCTGTTCGGTGACAACGGATGCGGGTTCACCCCGCCCTCCATCGGAATGTTCTTCCCGGAGCCGTGGTACGCGAACATCGCTGGCAGCACGGGTATCGACCTGTACCTGGTCCTGCTGCTCGTCGCAGTCGGCGCCGTCCTGCTCCTGTGGTCGTGGTTCAGCAAGAAGCTGAGCCTGGTCCCCGGCCGCAGGCAGAGTGTCGGAGAGATGCTGGTCCTCTTCATCCGGGACCAGATCACCCGTCCGACGATGGGTGCCAAGGGTGACCGTTTCATCCCGTTCCTGACGGGAGTCTTCACGCTCATCCTGGCCATGAACTTCACCGGGCTCATCCCCGGAATGCTCCCGGTCAACAGCAACCTGGCCTTCCCCGCCATGCTGGCGGGGGTCATCTACGTCATGACCCTCGTGATCGGTATCCGCAACCAGGGCGGATGGGGCTACTTCCGGAACCAGATCTTCCCGCCGGGGATGCCCAAGCCGATCTACGTGCTGGTCACGCCGATCGAGATCCTGTCGGTCTTCCTCATCCGTCCGGTCACGCACGCCCTCCGTCTCTTCGCGACCATGTTCGCGGGCAGCCTGCTGCTCGGTGTGTTCGCCTACGGCGGTTGGTACATGCTCAACCTGACGGCGGAGCCGCTGCTCGCCGGTGTCTCCGTCCTGTTCTCCGGGGCGGCGCTTCTCGGCTACCTGGCCTTCTTCCTGTTCGAGATCCTGATCATGCTGGTCCAGGCGTTCATCTTCACGCTGCTGGCGGGCCTGTACCTCAACGACTCGCTCGAAGCGGCCCACTAAACCTCTTCCCGTTCCCGCCGTCCGAGGACGGGGGAACGGAAAGTGACAGACCCGTCCACCCCGGCGAAATGACCAATCACGACGCGTAACGCCGGACGTCGAGTAAAGGGAAACATCAATGGACATCGCTGCGATCACCGGCAACATCAACACCATCGGCTACGGCATCAGCGTCATCGGCGCCGGTATTGGTGTCGGTATCGTCTTCGGTCTCGGTATGCAGGCCATCGCCCGCCAGCCCGAGGCCCGCGGTCCCCTCCAGACCAACATCTACCTGGGTTTCGCGCTGATCGAGGCCCTGGCGATCCTGGGCTTCGTGCTCGCCTTCGCCGCCCCCAGCGGTTCCTGACCGAGGTTCGCCGACTGATTCTGATGGCAACTGACGCGAAGGAGGGCTGACCATGTTGGTGGAGTTGGCAGCCGAATACAACATTCTGCGGATCGACTGGGTGAAGTTCACCTTCGGTGCGATCGCGCTCGCCGTGGTCTACCTCTTTGTGGTGCGCAAGGCGGTGCCGAGGATCATGTCAGTCCTCGACGAGCGTCACGACGCCATCGAGGGCGGGATCGAGCGCGCCAAGAAGGCCGAGGCCGAGGCCGAGGAGATCCGAGAGCAGTACCGTGAGAAGCTCCAGGAGACTCAGCGCGAGTACGCCCAGGAGCTGGAGAAGGCCAAGGAGCAGCGCGCCGCGATCATCGCCGAGGCCCGCGAGGAGGCCCAGGTCGAGGCACGCCGCATCGTGGAGACCGCCAAGGCCCAGATCGAGGCGGACCGCCAGCAGGCCATGGTGCAGCTGCGCAACGAGATCGGCACGCTCTCCGCGGAGCTGGCGAGCCGTATCGTCGGCGAGACCCTCAGCGACAGCGCCGCCCAGAGCCGTGTCATCGACCGGTTCCTGGACGAGCTGGAGCGGAGTGAGGACACGCAGCAAGTCGAGGTGCGCTGATGCGTGGTATCAGCCGCACGTCGCTGGCCGAGGTGACCCGACGCCTGGACGAGAACGTCCTGGCGTCGGCGGGCACCGCGAGCAGTGGCGTCTCCCTCGGGAGCGAACTGTTCGAGGTCGTCGCGCTCCTGGCCAACGAGCACTCCCTGCGCCGCTGGCTCGCGGACCAGGCGACACCGGCCGAGGCGAAGTCCACCCTGATCGGGCAGCTGCTGGAGACCAGGGTCTCCCCGTCCGCGGTCATGGTGGCCAGTGACGTGGTCTCGGCCAAATGGTCCGGCGCCCGCGACCTGGTGGACGCGATGGAGCGGATGGCGGTCTACGTGACCGTCGCCGGACTCCAGAGCGCCTCGGCGCTCGACGAGCTGGAGGACGAGCTGTTCCGCTTCCAGCGGATCGTCGTCGCCGAGCCCGAACTGCGCGACGCCCTCACCCGTGATGGCGCGGCCCCTGAACTGCGTCTCTCCCTCGTGGAGGACCTGCTCTCGGGCAAGGTGAACCCCGCGACGTCGACGTTGATCGGCGAGGCGGTCACCCGTCCCAGGGGACGTACCCTGGAACAGGCGCTGGACAACTACGGGCAGCTTGTCGCCGAGCGCGCCAAGCGCTACGTGGCCGTCGTCCGCAGCGCCGTCGCCCTGAGCGAGAACCAGCAGTCCCGGCTCGGTACCGCGCTCTCGCGCGCCTACGGCCGTGACATCCACCTGAACATCGAGGTCACCTCCGAGGTCGTGGGGGGCCTGTCCGTCCAGGTGGGGGACGAGGTCATCGACGGGACGATCGCCGGGCGTATCGCCGAGGTCCAGCGTCGTCTGGCCGGTTGACAGAACGCAAGGCAAGCACGCACGGCGCCAGCCCGGCGCCATTTGAGAGCAAGGACAACGTAGAGATGGCGGAGCTGACGATCCGGCCGGACGAGATCCGGAACGCGCTGCAGCGCTTCGTCCAGTCGTACGAGCCTGAAGCCACCCGCGCGGAAGAGGTCGGTACCGTCACCTACTCCGGTGACGGCATCGCACGCGTCAGTGGCCTCCCCTCGGCGATGGCGAACGAGCTGCTGAAGTTCGAGGACGGCACCCTGGGCCTGGCCCAGAACCTTGAGATCGGTGAGATCGGTGCCATCGTGCTGGGCGACTTCACCGGTATCGAGGAGGGGCAGAAGGTGCACCGCACCGGCCAGCTCCTCTCGGTGCCGGTGAGCGACGACTTCCTGGGTCGCGTGGTGGACCCCCTGGGCGCCCCCATCGACGGCAAGGGCGAGATCGAGTCGACCGAGCGCCGTGAGCTGGAGCTGCAGGCCGCGACCGTGATGGAGCGCAAGCCCGTTCACGAGCCGCTGCAGACCGGTATCAAGGCGATCGACTCGATGACCCCGATCGGC
>CALGOD010000553.1 GCA_937957845.1 uncultured Nocardiopsis sp. | reverse complement strand
GCCGAACCTGTTCCCCGACGGAGGCGCTCCCGGCACCGCCGGCTGCCACGACATCACCGGGTTCCCCGAGGAGGACCTCGCCGCGGGCGCGTGCATGGGCGACGGCGTCCTGATGGACATCTCCGATCCGGCCTCCCCGGTCGTCACCGACGTGGTACGCGACACCAACTTCGCGTTCTGGCACTCGGCGACCTTCACCAACGACGGCCGGACCGTGCTGTTCACCGACGAACTCGGCGGTGGCGGCGGAGCCACCTGCACCGAGGCGGTCGGCCCCGAACGCGGGGCCAACGCCGTCTACGAGATCGGAGGCGGGAAGGACACCCCCGAACTCCGGTTCCAGGGCTACTACAAGCTGGAACGCCACCAGTCCACCACCGAGAACTGCGTGGCGCACAACGGTTCCCTGATCCCGGTCCCCGGCCGTGACTTCTACGTGCAGGCCTGGTACCAGGGCGGTGTCTCCGTGATCGACTTCAACGACCCGAAGAACCCGAAGGAGATCGGCTACTTCGACCGCGGCCCGATCAACGAGGACCGCCTCGTGCTGGGCGGTTCCTGGTCGGCCTACTACTACAACGGCTACGTGTACTCCTCCGACATCACCCGCGGGCTCGACGTGCTCAGGCTGGACGATCCCCGCTTCCGCGTGGCCGAGCGGGTGCGGATGGAGGAGTTCAACCCCCAGTCCCAGCCCGAGTACGGACCGGGCCGGGGCGACGGTCGCTAGCAGTGAGGGCCTGACGTCCCAGGGGGATCCGGGCGGGGCGGCGCTCCCGAGCGCCGCCCCGTCATCCACCGAAGAGCCGGTCGGTGGGGGCGTCCACGGCCTCCAGGACCCGTCCGGTGAAGTAGACCGTGCCCAGAGCGAGCACACGTCGGCCGACCGCACGCAGGGCGGCGGGGGAGAGGTCCTCGGCGTCCATGCGCCCCCAGTGGTCGGGCAGGGCGTGATCGAAGCGCAGGTGCGCCTCAGGCAGGCGTACGGCGGTCACGGGCAGCTCGCCCAGGGCCCGCATGGCACCGGAGACGTCCTTGTGGTCGGGCAGGCACACGAGCACGTGGTCCACCTCACCCCACAGGCCACGTGCGTGGGCCAGGGCGGCGGCGACCCCGTCACCGTCGATGGCCGAGTCCACCAGGACCTCCGTTCCCGGTGTCCCGACCTCCGTCCTCCCCCCGGGCACCGTGTGAAGGGAGAGCCGCCCCGGCAGACGCACGGTCCGCAGCACCTCGTACAGCCGCCTCCTGTCCGGGGCGGGCAGTCCCATGTGCTCCCGCATCCGCGCGGCGGCGGCCGTCCCGAGCACCCCCGAGGCGGCGGACGGCCCGGGTGGACGCAGCGCGGGCGGGGGTTCCACCCCGGGCGCCCGAGGATGGACCACCTCGGCGCGCACCCGGCCGCTGGTGCGCTCCTCCAAGGCCAGGTCGATCTCGGTGGCCACCTCGGAGGTCTGCGGCAGGCGCACCAGAGCACGGGTCCGTTCCCCCGCCACACGGGTCTTCTCCCCGGCGATCTCCTCGACCGTGGAACCGAGGATCCCCACGTGCTCGGCGAAGACGCTCCCCATCGCGACGACCTCCGGGCCCACCAGGCGCAGTTCGTCACGGTGACCGCCCATCCCGGCCTCCAACACGCACACGTGCGCGCCCACCTCGCGGGCGTGCACCAGACCCGCGATCAGGAACAGCCCGCTCGGTGCCAGGTAACCCCCCGACACCTCCACCGACGGAAGCCTCCGTCGGGCCGCGTCGATACGGGAGCCCAGCGCGTCCAGTTCGGCTTCGGTCACCGACATTCCGTCCACCCGCACACGCTCCCGATAGGAACGGAAACTCGGTCCGGTGACCAGTACCGTGCGCAGTCCGGCCGCCGAGAGCGCCGCCGCGGCCGTGGTCGCGGTGGCGCCCTTGCCCTTGGAACCCACGACCCCCAGCACCGGCGGACGTTCGGCGTCCAGTCCCAGAAGGCGCATCAGCGCTTCGGCGCGTTCCAGGCTGCGGGTCGTGCCGGGGTCCCGTCGGGTCCACTCGCCGAAGAAGGGGTCAAGACTTGGCATGGCAACAGTATGGTCTTGCGGCGTGTGTCACCGGATCCTTTGCCCGGAGGTCCGTGCCCACGTGAGGCGCGTACACTGGCGCAGGTGTACACCCCGAACACGCGAGACACCGAGACGCCGTGAGTGACACCGACACCGAGCAGCGCTACGCCGAGGTGACCGCGGAGATCCTCTCCCGGACCCCCGAGTCCGACATCGATCCTCGACTGGACCGGATCCGCACCCTGCTGGACCTCCTCGGAGACCCGCAGCGCAACTTCCGCGTCATCCATGTCACGGGCACCAACGGCAAGACCTCCGTCGCACGCATGATCGACGCGCTCATGCGTGCGCGCGGCCTGCGCGTGGGCCGCTACACGAGTCCGCACCTGCGCACCGTGCGAGAACGCGTCGTCATCGACGGAGAACCCATCTCGCAGGCACGGTTCGTCGAGACCTACGACGACATCCGTCCCTACGTCGAGATGGCCGACTCGATGAACGACGCCCCTCTGTCGTTCTTCGAACTTCTCACGGCCATGGCGTACGCCGTCTTCGCCGACGCGCCCGTGGACGTCGCCGTGGTGGAGGTCGGCATGGGCGGACGGTGGGACGCGACCAACGTCGTCGACGGAGACGTCGCCGTGGTCACGCCCATCGGTATCGACCACACCGAATACCTGCCCGACACGTTGGAGGGCATCGCCGAGGAGAAGGCCGGCATCATCAAACCCGACTCCGTGGCGGTGCTGGCCCAGCAACCGCTGCCGGCCGCGGAGGCCCTCCACCTCGGGGCCGCCGAGGTCGGTGCCCAGGTGACCAGGGAGGGCATCGAGTTCGGTGTCACCTCCCGCGAGATGGCGGTCGGGGGCCAGCAGATCTCGATCAAGGGTCTCACCGGCAGCTACGAGAACCTGTTCCTTCCCCTGTTCGGGGCGCACCAGGCCGCGAACGCGGCCGTCGCCATCGCCGCGGTGGAGGCCTTCGCCTCCTCGGGCGAGGACGTCGTGGGCCTGGATCCCACGATCGTCGGCGAGGCTCTGGCGGAGGTGGACTCTCCGGGGCGCCTGGACGTCGTACGCACCAGCCCGACCATCATCGTCGACGCCGCGCACAACCCCGCAGGAATGATCGCCACCGCCGCGGCCGTGGAGGAGGCCTTCACCTTCTCCCGGCTGGTCGGAGTGGTCGCGATCATGGCCGACAAGGACATCGAGGGGATCCTCGACCCCCTCGAGCCACTACTCGACGAGATCGTCGTCACCCGTAACTCCTCACCGCGTTCCCTCGACCCGGAGGAGCTGTCGGCCGCGGCCCGGCACATCTTCGGTGAGGACCGCGTGCACGTGGCCGCCCGACTCGACGACGCCATCGACCAGGCCGTGGGCCTGGTCGAGGAGAGCGGCGAGTTCGGCGGGATCGGTGTTCTGGTCACCGGCCCGGTCGTCACCGCGGGTGACGCCGTCCACCTGCTTCGCGGCGCGGGGGAGTGACGGAACGGTGACTCACGACGAAGGGAACCCGCCGTGCGCGTGATCTGCGCCGTCATCCTGGCTTTCGAGGCCATCGTTATCGGCCTTTTCGTGCCCGTCGCCATCTCAGTGGAGGGGATGGCCCCCGCCATGGCCGGGGGGCTGTGGGGCGGTATGGCCGTCGCCGCCCTCGTCCTCGCGGGCCTACAGAAGCACCGCTGGGCCCACTACGCGGGCTGGGCACTGCAGGCCGTGTTCCTGTTCACCTCCTTCCTGGTATCGGGAGCGATGCTGATCGCCGTGGTCTTCGTGTCCCTGTGGGTGACCGGCGTGATCATGGGCCGTCGCACCGACGCGATGAAGGCCGCGCACGAGGCACGTGCCGCGGCCGAGGCGACCCACGTGGACGGGTCGGCCGACGACGAGGCGACCTCCGCGTGGTCCCGGCAAACGCGATAGTGTGACGCAGGTCCGTGCGGGCGGCCGGTCCGGGAACGCTTCCCCACCTTGGTCCCCGTGTCCGGGACCCATCACCCGAATCTTCCGCGTGCGGCCGCTGCCGTGGGCGGGTGCCCATCTGCGCCACGCGGAACCCCAGTGAGGAGTTGACACGCACGTGGAGCGCACTCTCGTACTCATCAAGCCGGACGGCGTCCGCCGCAACATCGTCGGCGAGGTCATCTCGCGTATCGAGCGCAAGGGCCTGAGCCTGGTCGCGATGGAGCTGCGCACGCTCGACACCGAGACCGCCAAGGCGCACTACGAGGAGCACGCCGAGAAGCCCTTCTTCGACTCGCTCGTCGAGTTCATCACCAGTGGCCCCCTGGTGGCCATGGTCGTCGAGGGCGAACGTTCGATCGAGGCCTTCCGCGCCCTGGCCGGCGCCACCGACCCGGTGATCGCCACCCCCGGCACCATCCGTGGGGACTTCGCGCTGGAGGTGCAGCAGAACATCGTGCACGGCTCGGACTCCACCTACTCCGCCGAGCGCGAGATCAAGCTCTTCTTCCCCGACCTGTAGGTCCCGAAGACGGCGAGAAAAAGCCGCGAGTTCCCCGGCATGGGACTCGCGGCTTCGCTGTTCGTGGCGACTTCGCACGATTCGTCTGTCGGGAGGCAACAATTCGGTGTGTTTGCGTAACGGTCTAAGTGCCGACCGTTACGATGCGGAGGACTGGATACTTATCGTACTGGAACGACTACGTATGGTCGTTCCGTGCAACCACGCCCGACACGGCGCCTCTGAGGACGTTACATGCCGAACAACCTTGCTTTTCTCGGCCGGGACATGGCCGTTGACCTTGGCACCGCCAACACTCTCGTGTACGTGCGCGGCCGCGGCATCGTTCTGAACGAGCCGTCGGTGGTCGCGCTCAACACCTCGACGGGCAGGATCGTCGCCGTCGGTATCGAGGCCAAGCAGATGATCGGCCGCACACCGAACAACATCACGGCCATCCGCCCTCTGAAGGACGGCGTCATCGCCGACTTCGAGATCACAGAGCGCATGCTGCGCTACTTCATCCAGAAGATCCACCGCCGGCGCCACTTCGCCAAGCCCCGGCTCATCGTCGCGGTCCCCAGCGGGATCACCTCCGTCGAGCACCGCGCGGTCAAGGAGGCGGGCTTCCAGGCGGGCGCCCGCAGGGTCCACATCATCGAGGAGCCCATGGCCGCCGCCATCGGGGCGGGGCTCCCCGTCCACGAACCGACCGGGAACATGGTCGTGGACATCGGTGGCGGTACCACCGAGGTCGCCGTCATCTCCATGGGAGGCATCGTCACCTCGCAGTCCATCCGCGTGGGCGGCGACGAACTGGATCAGGCGATCACGACCTTCGTCAAGAAGGAGTACTCCCTGATGATCGGGGAGCGCACGGCAGAGGAACTCAAGACGGCCGTCGCCTCCGCCTACCCGACCGGCGCCGAGGAGGTCCGCGCCGAGGTGCGCGGACGCGACCTCGTCAGCGGCCTTCCCAAGACCATCGTCCTGTCCGAGGCCGATGTGCGACAGGCCATAGACGAACCCGTCACCGCCATCATCGACGCGGTGCGCATCAGCCTCGACAAGTGCCCGCCGGAACTGTCCGGCGACATCATGGACCGCGGTATCGCCGTCACCGGGGGCGGCGCCATGCTGCGAGGACTGGACGAGCGGCTCCTGCACGAGACCGGGATGCCCATCCACATCGCCGAGAACGCGCTCGACTGCGTCGCCGTCGGCTCGGGCACCTGCGTCGAGAACTACGAACGCCTCCACCAGGTCCTCGTTCCGGAACGGCGGCGATGACATGCTCCGTGACTCACCCAGATCCCGACTGTTCCTCGCCGCGCTGGTCGCGGTGGCCGTGGCCCTGCTCGTCCTGGACTCCCGTCCCGGAAGCGATCCGGTCACCTCCGCCGCCCGTGCCGGCGGCGAGTTCGTGTTCGTTCCCGTGGCGGCGGGGGTGGGATGGGCGGCCTCCCCGGTGACGACCCTCCGTGAGGGGATGCGCTCCGAAGCCGCCGAGCGCGTCGCGGAACTGGAACGGGCCAACGCCGACCTGGAAGCGCAGCTCCAGGCCGCGCGCATCGATGAGGAGCGGGCGGATCAGCTCGACGAACTCCTGGGCCTGGCCGGCCTGGGCGGTTACGAGATCGTCACCGCCCAGGCCGTCACCCGTGTCACGGCGAGGGGTTACGCCGACACGGTCACCATCGACGCCGGCACCGACGCGGGCGTACGGCCCGACATGACCGTGGTCAACGGCTCCGGGTTGGTGGGCCGTGTGACCGAAGCCGGTCGACGCACGGCCACCGTCACGCTCGCCACCGACGTCGCCTCGGCCGTCGGTGCCCGACTGGAGGGCAGCCGCAAGATCGGTGTGGTCAACGGCGGCAGCGTCCCGGGGGGCCCCGATGCCGCGCTGACCTTGAGGCTGTTCGACCTGGAGGCGCCGGTGGAGTCGGGTACCAGGGTCGTCACCCTCGGTTCGCACGAAGGCGCGCCCTTCGTTCCCGGCGTTCCCATCGGAACCGTCGACCAGGTGCAGGTGGCGCCCGGCGAGCTGAGCCGGATTGCCCGCGTCACACCGGCCGTGGACTTCGCCTCGCTGGACGTGGTGGGCGTGGTCGTCCAAGGCCCCGAGCGGGATCCGCGTGACTCCGTGCTCCCACCCCGCCCCAAGGAGAAGGAAGGAGACCGGTCATGAGGGCCGTAGCCACTCTTTTCCTGGTCACCGTCGCGGTGGTCGTCCAGACCACGATCGTCAACCGTCTCCCGTTCGAGTGGGGGGCCGGACCCGACCTGGTGATCGCGGTGGTCGTCGCGGTCGCCCTGACGACCAGCCCCGCGGCCGCGGCCGGATGCGGTTTCGCGGCCGGACTGGCGGTGGACGTTCTGCCGCCCGCCGAGCACGCCTTGGGCCGCTACGCCCTGGTGCTGTGCCTGGCCGCCTACACCCTGGCCCTGCTGCACAGGAACACCGGAGCGGTCGGCGCGTTGGGCGGAAGACCCTCGGTGTGGGCGGTGGCGGGCACCACGGCCGTCACCGCCGCGGGCGTGGGCGTGGGTTACGCGGCGATCGGCCTGATCATGGGGGATCCCCGGGTGTCGCTGATCTCCGCCGTGGTCAACATCCTCGTGGGCGCCGCGCTGACGGGCCTGACCGCGCCCCTGGCCACGTTCCCACTGCTGCGCATGCGAGAGGCGCTCTCCGGCGGTGAGCACACCACGATCCAGGGCTTTGTCTCTCCGGGGAGGTGGTGAGCCGTGTTCAAGGCACCCGTCGAAGAATTCGAGCCTCCCGGGCGCAGGCTGGGCATGATCGGACTCGTCCTCGCCCAGATCCTGGTCCTGGCGCTCTTCGCCCTTTTGGCCGTACGACTGTGGTATCTGCAGATCCCGATGTCGGATCACTACCGTGACCTGGCGGTGGCCAACCACCACCAGCAGCTCCTCATCCCGGCTACGCGTGGGCAGGTCCTCGATTCCAGTGGGCGCTCCCTGGTGAACAACCGGGCGGAGCTGGTGGTCTCGGCCGACTACCACGAGCTCCTGAGCATGGAGGACGGCGGAGAGAAGGTCCTCGGTGACCTGTCGGAAGTGCTCGACGTGCCCTTGGAGGAACTCCAGCAGCGCATGCGCCTGTGCGGTCCGGAGGTGAGCCGTCCCTGTTGGCCTGGTTCTCCGTACCAACCGGTCACGCTCGCCGAGGACGTGGAGCCGGCCGTCGCCCTGAAGATCATGGAGAGCGCCGAGGACTTCCCCGGTATCAGCGCCCAGGTCCACGCCGTGCGCGAGTACCCCCAGGGTGAGCACGGCTCGCAGATGCTCGGCTACCTGCAGCCCGTCACCCAGGAGGAACTCGACGCCCGTGAGGACCTGCGGACCCAGTTCACCGGTATCGACCAGGTGGGCCGTGACGGAGTGGAGGCGGTCTACGACGCGCAGCTGCGCGGCACGGCGGGCAAGCGCGTTCTCGGAGTGAACAACCACGGCGAGGTCATGGACGTGATCTCCGAGACGCTCCCCGAACCCGGAAAGCACCTGGTCACCCACATCGACCTGGGTGTGCAGAAGATCGCGGAGGAGGCACTGGCCGAGGGCATGGCCAACGCACGGCCGCGCTACAAGGCCGACTCCGGCGCCGCCGTCGTCCTGGACGTGCGTACCGGTGGGGTGGTGGCCATGGCGAGCCTGCCCACCTACGACCCGGCGATCTGGCGCGGCGGTATCGACCAGAAGACCTTCGACGAGATGCTCAGCGAGGACGCCGGTGAGCCGCTGCTCTCGCGGGCGGTCCAGGGCACCTACCCGCCGGGCTCGACCTTCAAGGTCTCCTCGCTCGCCGCCGCGGCGGAGAACGGGTACTCACTGCGCAGCACCTACGCCTGTCCCGGTTCGGTGTCCCTGGCGGGGCAGAGCTACGAGAACTACGAGGGCCAGGGTCAGGGGTCGCTCGACCTGCACAGGGCCATCGTGATCTCCTGCAACACCGTCTTCTACAACTTCGGTTACCAGATGTGGAAGGAGGACGGCGGGCTGCACCCGGAGGAGGAACCCAAGGAGGCCATGGCGAACATGGCCCGCGGTTTCGGGTTCGGTTCCCCGACCGGGATCGACCTGCCCTACGAGACCGGCGGGCGCATCCCGGACAGGGACTGGAAACGCACCTTCTGGCAGGAGACCCGGGAGAACAACTGCTACCGGGGCGAGCACGGTTATCCGGAGGTCGCCGAAAGCGACCCCTCACGTGCCAACTACCTCAAGCTCCTGGCGTACGAGCAGTGCGTGGAGGGCTTCGAGTGGAGGGCCAACGAGGCCATCAACTTCGCCATCGGTCAAGGCGACGTCCTGGTCAGCCCGCTACAGCTCGCCAACGCCTACGCCGCCATCGCCAACGGCGGCACACTGTACGAGCCTCGCATCGGCAAGGCGTTGGTCTCCGCCGACGGTTCCGAGGTGGAGGAGATCGAACCGGTCGTGCGTGGCCGCCTACCGGTCAGCGACGAGACCCTCGACTACATCCAGAAGGCGCTCACCGACGTGCCCAAGGAGGGGACGGCCCGGGGCGCCTTCGCGAATTTCCCACAGGACAAGGTGTCCATCGCGGGCAAGACCGGAAGCGCCGACGTGGAGGGACGCCAGGTCTCCGCCTGGTTCGCCTCCTACGCTCCTGCGGACGACCCGCAGTTCGCCGTCGTCGTCCTGGTCTCCCAGGGTGGCACCGGTGGTATGACCTCGGCTCCCATCGCCCGTGCCATCTACGACGGCATCTACGGGTTCGACTCCTCCGAGGACTCGGAGGAGGGGGAGGAGGACGAGAAGGGATCCTCGTCCTCCAAGCCGCTGCTGCCCGGCGGCAAGCCCGCCGAGGAGCTGCCCTCCATCCGCCCTGACGGTTCCATCGACGTGCTGGATCGGTAGCCATGAGCACATACCTGGGAACATCACGGACACGCGGCTCCGAGCTCGGGCGCAGTGCGGCGGGCCTGGCCCGCCGACTGGACTGGACACTGGTCGTGTCGGTGGTCGTCCTGTGCGCCGTGGGCTCCCTGCTGGTGTGGTCGGCGACCCTGCCGGGGGACGGCGGCGACCCGTTGGACTCCACCGGGCACCTACGCCGTCAGTTGCTCCACCTGGCGGCGGCGTGGGTGCTGTGTCTGGTGGTGGCGTCGATCGACCACCGGACGATCCGTGCGTGCGCACCCATCGTCTCCCTGGGCACGGTGGTCGCATTGGTGCTGGTGCTCACCCCGCTCGGCGCGGTGATCAACGGATCGCGCGGATGGATCGTGATCGGGGGCTTCCAGTTCCAGCCCAGTGAGCTGGCCAAGGTCGGGCTGATCCTGCTCCTGGCCACATTGTTGGGCGAACCGCGTGACGGCGAGGCGCGGCCGATGACACGGGACGTACTGTTCTGCCTGCTGGTGCTGGCGGCGCCGCTGGCGTTGGTGATGGCCCAGCCGGACCTGGGCACCACCCTGGTGCTCGGCGTGATCTTCCTGGCGATGCTCACGCTCTCCGGCGCTCCGGTCGTGTGGGTCACGGGCATGCTGGCATGCGGGGCCGCCGCGGCGTTCTGCGTGTGGTGGTTCGAACTGCTGGAGCCCTACCAGGTGGACCGGCTCGCGACCCTCATGGATCCGGCGGCCGACCCGATGGGCGCCGGGTACAACTCCAACCAGGCGCTGATCGCCGTGGGGTCGGGCGGCTTCAACGGGACCGGACTGTTCCAGGGGGAGCAGACGCACGGACGGTTCGTTCCCGAGCAGCACACCGACTTCATCTTCACGGTGGCGGGGGAGGAACTGGGGTTCGCGGGCGCGATGCTGGTGGTCGGTCTGTTCGCGTTGATCCTGTGGCGGATCCTGCGGATCGCCCACGGGTGCGAACAGCCCTACCCTCGCCTGCTGTGCGTGGGTGTGGCCGCCTGGTTCGGATTCCAGACCTTCATCAACATCGGGATGTGCCTGGGCATCATGCCGGTGACGGGTCTGCCGCTGCCGTTCGTCTCCTACGGTGGTACGGCGATCCTGGCCAACATGGTCGCCCTGGGACTGGTCCTGGGGGTGAGTTCCCGGCATCATCGGAGCTTCGCCTGAAAACGCCTCCGCCCTCCGGTTCCTCCGCTTCCGGTGGCGCTCTCACCGTTCCATGTCGCCACCGGGGGCAGGATCGACGGCGAACCGGGACGGACCGGGTGAGAGATCGGAACGCCGGTAGCCTGGAGGTATCCATGAGGGCATGCACCACCACGCGCCCCGATGACGGCTCCCGCCACGACGGGAACCGTGCGTTCTGACACGATGTCCGCCGAGCGAAGGCCCACACCATGTCCGTCGAAAGCCTCTTCCCGAGACTGGAACCCCTGCTGACACAGGTGAGCAAGCCCATCCAGTACGTCGGTGGCGAGCTCAACTCCGTGGTCAAGGACTGGGACGAGACCCAGGTGCGCTGGGCGCTGATGTACCCGGACGCCTACGAGGTCGGTGTGCCCAACCAGGGTGTGCAGATCCTGTACGAGGTCCTCAACGAGCGCGAGGGCGTGTTGGCCGAACGCGCCTACGCGGTGTGGTCCGACATGGAGAAGCTGATGCGCGAGCACGGCGTGCCGCACTTCACCGTGGACGCGCACCGGCCGTTGATCGCCTTCGACGTACTCGGGATGAGCTTCGCCAGCGAGATGGGCTACACCAACCTGCTCACCGCGCTGGACCTGGCCGGCATCCCGCTGCGCGCGGCGGACCGCACCGACGAGCATCCCCTCGTCCTGGCGGGCGGGCACGCGGCGTTCAACCCCGAACCGATCGCCGACTTCCTGGACGCGGTGGTACTGGGCGACGGCGAGGAGATCACGCTCGCCATCACCGAGATCATCCGCGAGTTCAAGGAGGAGGGAGAGCCGGGCGGGCGGGACGGACTGTTGCTGCGCCTGGCCGCGACCGGCGGGGTGTACGTGCCGCGCTTCTTCGACGTGGAGTACCACCCCGACGGGCGGATCGCCGCGTACACGCCCAACCGGCCGGGTGTGCCCGGCACGGTGCAGAAGCACACCGTGATGGACCTGGACCAGTGGCCCTACCCCAAGAGGCCGATCGTGCCGACCGCCGAGTCCGTGCACGAGCGCTACAGCGTGGAGATCTTCCGCGGCTGCACACGCGGTTGCCGGTTCTGCCAGGCGGGGATGATCACCCGACCGGTACGCGAGCGCAACAAGGAGACCGTCACCCAGATGGTCGAGGAGGGCGTGAAGGCCTCGGGTTTCCAGGAGGTGGGGCTGCTGTCGCTGTCCAGCGCCGACCACAGCGAGATCGGACAGATCGCCAAGGGACTGGCGGACAAGTACGAGGGCACCCACACCGGCCTGTCCCTGCCCTCCACACGCGTGGACGCCTTCAACATCGACCTGGCCAACGAACTGACACGCAACGGGCGACGCTCGGGATTGACGTTCGCCCCGGAGGGCGGCAGCGAGCGGATGCGTCGAGTGATCAACAAGATGGTCACCGAGGAGGACCTGATCCGCACGGTCACCGCCGCCTACGCGGCAGGGTGGCGACAGGTGAAGCTGTACTTCATGTGCGGTCTGCCCACCGAGGAGGACGAGGACGTCCTGGCCATCGCCGACCTGGCCACCGAGGTGATCCGGACCGGACGTGAGGTGACCGGACGCAAGGACATCCGGTGCACGGTCTCCATCGGCGGATTCGTGCCCAAGCCCCAGACACCCTTCCAGTGGGCGGGACAGACCTCGCACGAGGAGATCGACGCCCGGCTGCGCAAGCTCCGTGACCGGTTGCGGGGCGACCGCAGGTACGGCAAGTCCATCGGACTGCGTTACCACGAGGGGCGCCCCTCCATCATCGAGGGACTGCTCTCCCGGGGCGACCGGCGGGTCGGGCGCGTGATCGAGGAGGTCTGGCGCAACGGCGGACGGTTCGACGGGTGGAGCGAGCACTTCTCCTACGACCGGTGGATGAAGGCGGCCGAGACGGCCCTGGCCGGACTCCCCGTGGACGTGGACTGGTTCACCACCCGTGAACGGGACGAGGACGAGGTCCTTCCCTGGGATCACCTGGACGCGGGACTGGACCGTGGGTGGCTGTGGCAGGACTGGCAGGACTCGCTGCACGGTGAGGAGTCGTTGGAGGTCGACGACTGCCGCTGGAGCCCCTGCTACGACTGCGGTGTGTGCCCCAGCATGGGGACCGAGATCCAGATCAACGCCCCGGCGGAGGGCCGTCCCCTGCTGCCGTTGACCGTGAAGTAGACGCTTCGGGGGAGGGGGCCCGTGCCCGACCCCGAGCCGACCCGGCCGTGCTCGGAGACGAAAAAACCTCCGGTCACGGCCGGAGGTCTCTGTCGAAGGGGCCGGGTGCGATGTCGCCCGCCCCCGTGTCCCGGTACCGCCGCCCCTGAGGAGCGGCCCGGAAGGTCGAGGAGTATGGCCCGGCGCCCCGCTCGCGCCGGGCCATACGTGTAGTAAGACTCCCCGGGTGCGTCGGAGGTTGCCATCGGAAGCAGATTTTCTTTGGATTTTTTTTGGCGGGCCCCGCGTTCTGATGGTGAACAGCGGTTTGTCACCCACTCTGGCCCGTCAAGGACTTTTCGACCGCAGGTCAGTGGGGGAGATACCGGTATGCGTAGTCCTGTTGGCGCATGTGCACCATCGCGCACCGTACGCTGAACAGGACGAGGAACAGCCCCTTCAGGTCGCCCCGCGACCGAGCAAGGGGGCATGAGGAAAGGAGTTGAGCTGCCCCCCGTATCCGAGGGCACCACCTCACCCTCCACCACCAGGCACGGACAACGGCTTCGTGTCCGCTACGCCAAGCGCGGACGCATGAGGTTCGCGAGCCACCGTGACATCGCCCGGGCTCTGGAGCGCGCCCTGCGCAGGGCCGCCGTACCCGTGGCCTTCTCCGCCGGCTTCTCGCCTCATCCCAAGGTCTCCTACACCGGTGCGTCCCCCACAGGGGTCGCCAGCGAGGCGGAGTACCTTGAGCTCACTTTGGCCGAGACGTGCCCGCCCGAACGCGTTCGAGCCGACATCGACGGGGCCATGCCCGAGGGCATCGACATCGTCGAGGTCGTCGAGGCTCGGGACTCCGGGCTCGCCGATCGGCTCCAGGCCTCCGAATGGCAGGTGGAGATGGTGGGCGTCGACCCCGACGACGCCGCCAAGGCGGTGGCCGCCTACCTGGCCGCCGACAACGTCGAGGTGGAGCGGATGACGAAGAAGGGTCGTCGCCGCTTCGACACGAGACCAGCAGTGGTCCGTATCGATGTGTGCGCTGATTCCCGTGGGCGTGCCCTAGAGGAACGCCACACGACATATGCCATACTTCGGATGGTCGTACGGCACACGACACCTGCTGTCCGGCCGGACGACGTGCTGACCGGCCTCCGCCACGTGGCCGACCTCGCGCCGCCGTCATCACCGTTGATGACCCGGCTGGCGCAGGGGCCATTGGACGAGACGACAGGTGCGATCGCGGATCCGCTCACCCACGACCGGCTCGGCGCCCACACGGGTTCGGGCTCCGCGGACGATGACGCGGACGAGCGGCGCGACAGCGCACCACGGCCGTCAACGCCCACGATGGGACCGCGATGATGAGCGGTTCCAGTGCGGGGAACGTGGGCGAAACCACAGGACTCTGCCCCGACTGCACCTCGGTGCCGTCGGCGCTGACACAGCGACGACAGTCCTTGTGAGCCGCGCCGCCGACCGACAGGTCGCTGCGCGCCCGAGGACTCTGACGGGAGACCGCCCGGATGCTCGACAACGAGCCCAACAACGGTGCCGACGGCACCACGGGTACAACTGAAACACACAACGACAAGGCGGCGGTGCCCCCCGGAGGGGGCGGCGAGGTGCGGGTGACCTCACCCGCGCCGGCCAAGGGCGTTCGCCGCGCGGCTGGACCACCCCCCGAACCGGACGACGTTTTCGCCCCTCCCACGATGCCGGTCACCTCTCTCGCCGGTTCCGATGCGGGAGGCAAGGTCAACACCAAGGTGGCCACCGCCTCACGAAGGCGTACGGTGCGAGCCGCGGGGCGTCCCGACGAGGACGCGATTCCGCCCCCCGGCGCCACCCGCTCCACCAAGGCCGCAGCGACCGGTACCGAGGAGGAGGAAGAGCAGGTCACCGAGCCGATCGGCGGGAGTATCTTCCAGGCCCCGGCCACACTCTTCCAACCGCCGGTGACCAGTGAGACCCTTCCACAGGGCCGGGACACCGACACCTCCGACGACGTCGCCGAGAGCGGGGAACAGAAGGAGTCGCCCCAGTCCTCTGACGCGGAGGACGACGAGGCGGGCGAGGGACGTTCGAGCCGTCGCCGTCGCCGCCGTGGTGGCCGCGGACGTGGCCGGTCCCGTTCGGAGACCGACTCGGAGACCGGCGACGAGTCCGCCGACGGGGCCGCCGAGCAGAAGCCGGAACCGAAAGAGGAATCCGCGGCCGAGGAGTCCGGCCGCTCCGCCGGTTCGGAGGAGACGTCCGACGAGGGCCTCGAACAGGGTGGAAGCCGTCGTCGGCGCCGTCGTCGGCGCCGTTCCGGTACCAGTACCGAGACCGCCGGTGACGATCCGCCCAACACCGTGGTCCGGGTGCGCGAACCGCGGCAGGACAAGCCCATAGAGGACGAGGTCCAGGCCGTGCGCGGGTCCACCC
>CALGOD010000552.1 GCA_937957845.1 uncultured Nocardiopsis sp. | reverse complement strand
ACCGTCGCCACCAGCCTCGTCGTCCGCGAGGACTCCCTGACGTTGTTCGGCTTCGCCGACGAGGACGAGAAATACCTGTTCGAGCGGTTGCAGACCGCGTCGGGCGTCGGTCCCCGTCTGGCCCTGGCCATGCTGTCGGTCCACAGTCCCTCCGGCCTGCGCCACGCGGTGTCGACGGAGGACACCGCGGCCCTCACCCGCGTGCCGGGCATCGGAAAGAAGGGGGCCCAGCGCATCGTCCTGGAACTCCAGGGCAAACTCGACGCTCCCGTGCCCACCGACGGCGCTCTGCCCGGCGCCGACGCGACCGCCTCCGCGGGCGCGCCCGACGGTGCCTGGCGGGGCCAGGTCGTCTCCGGCCTGGTCAACCTGGGCTGGTCGGCCAAGGACGCCGAGGCCGCCGCCTCCGCGGTGGCCTCCGAGGCCGAGGAGACCGACGACGTCGCCGCCCTCCTGCGCAGCGCCCTGCGCAGGCTCAGTCGCGTTTAGGGAAGGCAGGACCCGTGTACCACTCCCACGACGAAGCAGACGGACCCGCTTCCGGCGGGGTCCCTCCCTACGAGCGCGGGGCCGTCTCGCCCGAGGCCGGCGCGGACGAACGCCAGATCGAGGGGGCGCTGCGTCCCAGGGGGCTGGACGAGTTCGTCGGCCAGGAGCGTGTACGCGAACAGCTCTCCCTGGTGCTGCGCAGCGCGCAGCGGCGCAACCGGGCGCCCGACCACATCCTGATGTCGGGCGGGCCGGGACTGGGCAAGACCACTCTGGCCATGATCATCGCCGCCGAACTCGGCGCCCCGCTACGGATCACCTCGGGGCCGGCCATCGAGCGTTCGGGCGACCTGGCCGCCGTGCTCTCCACCCTCCAGGAGGGCGAGGTGCTCTTCCTCGACGAGATCCACCGCATGGCCCGTCCCGCAGAGGAGATGCTCTACGTCGCGATGGAGGACTTCCGGGTCGACGTCGTGGTCGGCAAGGGGCCCGGGGCCACGGCCATTCCCCTGGAGATCGCCCCTTTCACGCTGGTGGGGGCCACCACCAGGGCGGGGATGTTGCCGGCACCGCTGCGCGACCGCTTCGGGTTCACCGCGCACATGGACTTCTACAGCCCTCAGGAGCTGGAGCTGATCCTGCACCGCTCGGCCGGCCTGCTCGGCGTCCCCTTGGAGGAGGACGCGGCCCGGGAGATCGCCGGGCGCTCGCGCGGTACTCCTCGGATCGCCAACCGGTTGCTGCGCCGGGTACGCGACTACGCCGAGGTGCGCGGTGACGGCAGGATGTCGCTGGCCACCGCGCGGGCCGCGCTGGAACTCTACGAGGTGGACGAGCTGGGACTGGACAGACTCGACCGGGCCATCCTCGACGTGTTGATGAACCGGTTCCGTGGCGGGCCGGTCGGCCTGTCCACGCTGGCGGTCTCGGTGGGGGAGGAGGCCGAGACCGTGGAGGTCGTGGCCGAGCCCTTCCTGGTCCGCTCCGGTTTCCTGGCCCGGACCCCGCGTGGTCGGGTGGCCACCCCCCAGGCCTGGGCCCACATGGGACTGACGCCCCCGCCCGACGCGGCCTTCGGCGCGGCCAACGGAGGCTCCTCCCCCGGCGGTTCCTCGGGCGGTGGCGGTGCCGTGGTCCCCTGAGCAGGGGTTCCGACATGGGGACGCCCTCGGGCACAATGGGCACGCGCGGGAGTTCGGGGCCGAACCGTTAACACTCCGATCTCCGCCGGTGGGATATCGGTGACCGACGCCACGTAGGCTGGAGTCGAAACAGTCATACGGGGCGAAGCTCCGTGCGTGTCGTTTCGCGCCGGTGGAACGAGTCGGACCTCCAACGCGTTGTACGTGCCGGGTACGGTTCGGGCCACGCGGTTCGGGCCGCTACGAAGAAGGTGGTCGCGGCGGCGTCCGAAGTCGACAGCCGCCGGCCACACGACGAAACGTCAGGAAGGACGCCCCGTGCAGGGCCTTTACCACCTCGCAGCCGAAGGAGAGCCCACGGGCGGACTCCTCGGCATGATGTTCCCGTTCCTGCTGATCCTTCTGGTGTTCTGGCTGCTGTTCTGGCGTCCGAACCAGAAGCGCCGTCAGCAGGAGGCGCAGATGCACGACTCCCTGGTCCCCGGTGTCGAGGTGATGACCAAGGCCGGTATCTTCGCGACCGTCGTCGAGATCCACGATGGTGACGTCCTGCTGGAGATCGCGCCCGGTACGCGCATCCGCATGCTCAAGGCCGGTATCGGTGAGGTGATCACCCCGCAGGAGGACGACACCCCCGTGGAGGACCGTCCCGACTTCGGTGACGACGACAGGCCCAAGGGCTGAGCGGACCCGAACCCTCGGCAACCGGTGAGTCCGGGCGCCGAGGCCGAAGGTTCCCGTCTTCGGGGCGTCCGGGTGCGGACCGAAGCGCAGCGGAGGTCCGAGGAGGACATCATTCCGGGCGCCGCGGAACGTCCTCGGACTCCTTCCACCCCGTCCATGGTTCTCCACCGTCCCCGGGAGGAGCCTCGGGCACTCCCGGGCCGTTCGGTGTCCTCATCCGACCGGCCCGGTGGGTTCCGGCACCGGAACCCACCGTCAGGGCGCCTCCGTCCCGGTGGCGCCCACATCACGACCATCCACACTCCAGAAGGTTCCACCGCACATGCCCGACGACACCGCGATCGCGGACGCAAGCCCGAGCACGGAGCTGATCCAGGCGCACATCCGTGACGTTCCGGACTTCCCGCAGCCCGGGATCCTGTTCAAGGACATCACGCCGTTGCTCAATGACGGGGAGGCCTTCGCCGCAGCCGTGAACGGGATGGCCGAGCCCTTCCTCGGGGCGGGGGTGGACCACGTCGTCGGCCTGGAGGCGCGCGGCTTCATCTTCGGGACACCGGTCGCCATGGCGTTGGGAGCCGGCTTCGTTCCCGCGCGCAAAGCCGGGAAACTGCCCGCGCGGACCCTCTCGCAGGCCTATGATCTGGAGTACGGCACCGCGACCGTGGAGATCCACGCCGACGCCGTCACACCGGGCAGTCGTGTGCTGATCGTCGATGACGTCCTCGCCACCGGCGGTACCGGCAGGGCGGCGGTGGATCTCGTCCGCAAGGCGGGTGGTACGGTCGTGGGATTCTCCGTCCTGATGGAGCTCGAAGCGCTCCGGGGACGGGAGAAGTTGCCCGACGTGGAGCTGCACACTCTCCTCTCGGTCTGAGCCCGCCGAACCGCGCCGCGGCCGACGCGCCTCCCCCTGGGAATGCGTGAAGGTCCGTCATCGTTGACATACTCCACCACCTGGGGTGCCACCCCAGGTGGTCTGTGTCACATCCGCCGACCGCGGTGGCAGCGGGTGGACAGGGACTTTCCCCGCTCCCAAGGGGAAGGTCTCATTAGACTGGTGGGAGGGGTACCGCGGCGGCCATGTCATGACTGGCCCTGATGACACGCACGTGCACCGGTGGAGCCGGGCGGCGCTGCCGGCGTCCGGGCACCGGGCGGACCCGCGGGAGGTAGACATGCCAAGCGAAGTGGTTTCGCCCGGGGCTGTAATGGCGAACGGGACGCGGCGGAACGCCTCAGCAGACCCGCGGTCGACCATGCCGGGAGGGCCCGCGGAGAACACCGGTGTGCCGGGCGCGACCACAAGGACACAGGCAGACCGCCCGGAGGGCGCCGCGGGAGCAGCGGCGCCCTCCGATGTCTCCGGTGCGGGGGCCACACGACATCAACCCCCCTCCACCACGCCCTCCACGGTGCGAGTACGCAGAAGGCTCGCCCGACTCGG
>CALGOD010000551.1 GCA_937957845.1 uncultured Nocardiopsis sp. | reverse complement strand
ATCACCGAGTCCGGAGCCGAGATCCTCACCCTGCCCTGAGCCCTCCCCGCCCGGCGCGGATCCGCCGGAAGGCGCGTGCGGTCCGTGGATAACCCGGCGGCGGAGGCGTAGGGTCGTGCGGGTGAAGATCCTCATCTCCGCCGACATGGAGGGCGCCACCGGCGTCACCTGGCCCGCCGACGTCGAACCCGGCACCGAACAGTGGCAACGCTGCCGGTCCATGTTCACCAGCGACGTCAACGCCGCGATCGAGGGCCTGTTCGAGGGCGGCGCCACCGAGGTGCTGGTCAACGAGGCGCACGCGACCATGCGCAACCTCCTGTTGGAGGAGCTGAACGGCGACGCCACCATGGTCACCGGACGGCACAAGGAGCTGTCCATGGTCGAGGGCGTCCAGTCCGGTGACTGTGACGGCGTGGTCTTCCTCGGCTACCACTGCGGCGCCGGGGAGGAGGGCGTGCTCGCGCACACCTACCTGCCCAACGCGGTGACCGGCGTGTGGATGGACGGCGAGCCCGCCGGCGAGGGACGCCTGAACGCGGCCGTCGTCGCCGAGTACGGCACCCCGGTCATCCTGGTGACCGGGGACGACCGCGCCTGCGAGGAGGCCTCCACCTACGCCCCCTTCGCGCGGACGGTCGCGGTCAAGGACCACGTCAGCCGGTACGCGGCGCGCTGCCGGCCTCCGATCCGTACCGCGGTGGACATCCGGGAGGGCGCGCGCTCCGCCATGCTGCTGGCGGGTCGACTGGAACCGGCCCGACCCACACCCAAGACCGTCGAGGTCGAGATGGACTCCGCGCACCTGGCCCAGGCCGCGGCCATCGTCCCCGGTGTGACCCGTACGGGAGTGCGGCGTGTCCGGTACACCTCCCCGAACGCCTACGAGATGATCCGCTGCTTCAAGGCGGTGACCACCCTCGTCTCCAACGCCATGGAGGACCACTACGGCTGACGCCGCGGACCGGCCGACCGACGGCGGCGACACGCCGGACCTCCACGGCGGGCGCCCGTAGTAGGCCCGCCCGCGCCGAATGTCCGGGCGGTTTCGCCCAGGACTGGTAGAACTGTGCCGGGGGACTTTCACGAGCCATCACGCTCTTCCCCGTCCCGAGCCCTTCCGGTCGAGAGCGAGGCCGCGCGCATGGCCGCCACATCCTTTCCCGAGAGAATCGACGGCCTGGCCGCGGCCGGGGACGACGCCGTCCGTCTGACCCGCGCCCTCATCCGCCGCGACTCCACCAACCATGGGAACGGCGAGGGCGACGAGCGGGCCGCCGCCGAGTACGTCGCCGAGGCACTCGGCGACGCCGGACTGGAGCCCCGGATCCTGGAGTCGGCGCCCCGCCGCGCGAACGTGGTCGCGCGCGTTCGCGGTACCGATCCGACGGCGCCCGCGCTGCTGGTGCACGGTCACCTGGACGTCGTCCCCGCCGACGCGGCGGACTGGACCTTCCCTCCCTTCTCCGGAGAGGTCGCCGACTGTCCCGTCACCGGCGCGCCCGCCGTGTGGGGGCGCGGTGCGGTGGACATGAAGAACACCATCGCCATGGTCACCGCCGTCGTGCGTCACTGGGCCCGGAACGGGATCCGTCCCCGGCGCGACGTCGTGCTGGCGTTCGTCGCCGACGAGGAGGACAGTGCCGCCTTCGGCGCCGACCACCTGGTCCGTGAGCACGCGGACCTGTTCGAGGGGTGCACCATGGCGATCGGCGAGGGCGGCGGCGAGACCGTCCACGCCCGCACCTCCTCCGGTAAGCCGGTACGCCTCTACCCGGTGGGCGCGGCCGAGCGCGGCAGCGCCTGGCTGACCCTACGGGCCCGGGGCACGGCCGGACACGGGTCGCGGCCTCCACGCGACAACGCGATCGGTGCCCTGGCGGCGGCGCTCGCCCGTATCGACCGCCACGCCTGGCCGCTGCACCTGACCCCCGTGACCGAGGCGTCGATCGACGCGATCGCCGCCGCCCTGGAGGTGGAGCGGGTTCCCGGCGACACCGACACCGTCGACGCGGTGGACGCCCTGGTGTCGGGGTTCGGGACGGCCGCGCCGTTGATCGGTCCGACCACCCGCAACAGCGCGACTCCCACGATGTTCTCGGCCGGGTACAAGGTCAACGTGGTGCCGGGCGAGGCCGTGGCGGGCGTGGACGGACGTGTCCTGCCCGGTGGCGAGGAACAGTTCGCCGCCACCATGGACGAGCTCGTCGGCGACCGTGTGACCTGGGAGCACGCCCACAGTTCGCCTCCGGTCGCCGCCCCGGTGGATTCCCCCGCCTTCGCCGCGTTGCGTGAGGCCCTGCTGTTCCACGACCCCGCCGCACACGTGGTGCCGGTGTGCCTGGCCGGAGGAACGGACGCCAAGGTGTTCTCCCGGCTCGGTGTCGACTGCTATGGCTTCTCCCCCCTGCTCCAGCCCGAGGGACTGGACTACACCGGCCTGTTGCACGGCGTGGACGAGCGGGTGCCGTTGGAGGGACTGCGTTTCGGCGTGCGGGTGCTGGACTCGTTCCTGCGCGCCTGAACACGTGAGCGGCTCCTCCGACCGGCGAGGCACCGGCGGACGGCGGGCGCGGGGACCGTACGGAGGATGGGCGAGCCGAGGAGGCGAAGGTGGCGGAGGCGATGACCGGGGTGGCGGACGCGGTGGTGCGCGCTCCCGACGCGCGCGGGGTGCGTGAACTGGTCCGACCGCCGCGGCTGCGGGAAGGCGACCGGGTACGCCTGGTCGCCCCGTGCAGTCCGGTTCCACGGGAGCGTCTGGAGGCGGCGGCGGGGACACTGCGCGGTTGGGGGTTGGAGGTGGAGCAGGCCCCGCACGTGCACGAGCGGCATCCTCGCCTGCCCTACCTCGCCGGGCTCGACGAGACGCGGGCCTTGGACCTGCAGGAGGCCTGGTGCGACCCGTCCGTGGACGCGGTGTTCTGCGTCCGCGGCGGCGACGGGGCGCACCGGACACTGGACCTGGTGGACTTCGACGCGATGCGCCGGGGCGAGCCCAAGGCGCTGATCGGGTTCAGCGACATCACGGCGCTGCACGAGGCGTTCGCGGTGGAGCTCGGCGTGGCCACGGTGCACGGTCCGGTGGTCGGCACCCGTTACTTCGTGGGCGACGCCACCGCCCAGAAGGAGCTGTACACCACGCTGTTCCATCCCCAACGGCGGGTCCTGCTGACCTCACCCGGCGCGCACGCTCTGGTGCCCGGGCAGGCCGAGGGCGTGACCTTCGGCGGAAACCTGAGCCTGCTCAACGACGGCCTGGCCACCCCTCACAGCCGCCTGTCGGCATCGGGCGGCATCCTGCTGCTGGAGGACGTCAACGAGGACGTGGCCCGGCTCGACCGGATGCTCACCCACCTGTTGCGCACGGGGTGGATGGACGGGGTGGCGGGTGTGGCTCTGGGCACGTGGACCGACTGTCCGCCCGATCTCGGGGTGATCGCCGAACTGATGCGCGACCGCCTGGAGCCGTTGGGGATCCCCGTGCTGTGGGGTCTGGAGTTCGGGCACTGCGCGGCCCAGCTCACCATCCCGTTGGGTGTTCCGGCGCTGTTGGACGCCGACGGGGGCACCCTGGAACTGGCCGTGCCGGGGCTCGCCTAGGAGACCGGCGTCGCGGGACGCGTGCCCTACGCCGGTCTACCTGTGGTCACCGTCGGCGGTGAGGGCGGGGCCGGGCGCGACTCTCCGGTCACCGCGCCCGCCCTCCGTCACCGGCACGGCCCCGACCGGGCCACCCCCTACGGTGGTCGTATATCCGCGGCCCGGTCAGGTGCGCGCTGTTTCCACCTCGCGGTCCGGTGGTAGGCACGGGAACAGGGCCGTGTCGACGAGGACCCACAGGGG
>CALGOD010000550.1 GCA_937957845.1 uncultured Nocardiopsis sp. | reverse complement strand
AGGCGGCCGCCTCCAAGCCGATGTAGCTGTCGCATCCCGGTTTGAGGGCTTGTCGGTGGCGGTGCCACCAGCCGCGTTTGCGGGCGTGTTTGGCCATCTCGATGAGTTCTTCGCGTTCCGCCCCGTGCACACCGTAGACATCGAGCAGAATGGCCACGTCACCGGGCTTGGGCCTGGTCATGCCCGTCTCGTATCTCCACAGGGTGCTGTCGGTGATGCCGACGCGGTCGGCGACCTCGGCGCGGGAGAGGCCTGAGCGGCTCCGAAGCGCGGACAGCTCCGCCATCAGGCGCCGATGGCGTGCGGTCGGGCTCGGGCGTGCGGCCATGCGGCACCTCCTGGTTCTCCGTGAACCGTAACACATTGCATGATTCCAGGATTCTTTTCTGCATAGCGGACTACTTCTTTCTGCAGTATTGCAGTTTTAGTTTTGGCACCCCATCCTGGTGGAAGAGAAACCGGCGCAGGACCGAGTTCTGGCTTCGGTGTGCGACGTGTCTGGGCGATCCAGTGCGTAGACCGGTTCGCTTCCACACTCGAAGGAGCAGCATGGGCGGCTTTGGCGTACCGCGACCCAGGCGGACGTCTCAGGAAGAACAGCCAGGTGACACGAGCCGGTCGCCGCGCCGGGCCGGCACCGGAACCGGGGTGCGCACAGCCGTCTTCGGCTCCCATCCCTCCCAGGCGGCTCAGATCCGCGACTGGTGCAGGCGGGGGGTGCGCCTGCCCGCACAGCGGGCCTTCCCGGTGCTGCTCGTGGCCGGGGAACTGGTGGCCAACGCCTGGCGGCACACAGCCTCGGGCAACAGGTATGGACGAGTGAAGCTCCAGCTGCGGCACTTGCCCGACCGCGTCGTGTATCTGGCGGTCACCGACGACGGCCCCCGCCCAGGACGCCCCGCCGGCCTCCCACGCCTGACACCGCCCACCGACGACCTCCGTGTGGGCGGACGGGGCCTCCATCTCGTCGAGCGCCTATCGCTGCGGTGGGGCTGGGACGGCGAGATCGGCGCACCCCTGACCGTGTGGGCGCACATCGACCCCTACGCCCCACCGCCCGCTGCCACCTGACCGCCCTCGGGCGCGGCGACGAACCCGACCTCACGGACCACACCACCCACCCGCACACACCGGAAAAGCAGAACGCCCCGACCAGTGCGTCAACACCGGACCGGGGCCGATCCACCACCTGAGTACAGCAGGAGGAAGACCGTGCTCCACCCTACCGGCAGGCACCGCAAACCCCACCGCGGCCCGACCTCGCGCCTGTGGGCGCTGACCGCCGCCCTACTGGCCCTCGCCCTGACCGCCGTGTTCGTTCCCCGTCACCCGAAACCGGCACGCGCCACCCTTCCTCCACCACCCCGCCGCCAAGCGCCGCCCGTGCCCTCCGGAATCCGCCTCTTCCAGGAACCGTCGGACCTTCCCGATCCGGACCAGGTCGCGGGCGCCCTGGTGCGCCCCTATATGCCCCCGCCCCCGCGCGTACCGGTCGGTGACCTCCTGGTCGACCCCGCTCCCAGCCCTCCCGCTCTCGTGTCACGTCTCGACGAGGCCGACGAGTTCTCGGACCTGGCCGCCGCCGTCCGCCGCTACCTCGCCCGGGTCGGATGAGTACGGGGAAGCGGTCCCCTTCCCTCGATCCTCCGGGCGAGACCGCTCCTGGTGCAGGGATGGGCCGGACGAAGCCTGTTCCAGGGGCGGTGCGGGGCGCCCGAACGGCCTCCTGGGGCCGGGGCTCCACGACCTCAGGACTGATGTGTGGCATACATCACATCAAGCTCGAAAGTCGTCATATGATCGGCTTTTTCGGCACTGGGCGACCTGGTGCTCGTCACAC
>CALGOD010000549.1 GCA_937957845.1 uncultured Nocardiopsis sp. | reverse complement strand
CTCGCCGCTCCCTGAGGGCGATCACCTCGGCCTCGCGCTCAGCCTCGCGCTCGGCCTCGCGCCGCTCCTCCTCGACGCGACGGGCGCGCAGAAGCGCCCTGCGACGGGCCGACAGCACGGCCCTTCTCTCCTCGGCGTCGGCTTTGGCCGCCTCCCTGAGCAGGACCAGGTGGCCCGCGAGAAGCAGCACCGGCGGGACCGTCACCCACCAGGGCCCCAGACCGAACATGACGGCCACGGCGGTCGCGACGTTGACCAGGACCAGGCCGGTGGTACGGCGGCGCCGTCGGGCGATGATCCGCGCTCGGGGACCGGGCACGGCCCGGTAGCGACCGGGAGGTGGAACCTCCTCGCCGGCCTCGGGCTCACGCGCGGAGTCGGTGCCGTGCTCTCCACGAGGGACGACCTGGGTCCGGACGGCGTCCGGGTCGTCGTCGACGTCGTGCTCGGAGTCCTCCTCGACACCGTCGACGCCGACACTCTCGCTCTCCGTGTCCTCCCGGCGCGGGTCCTCGTGGACCGTGTCCACGGAGTCCTTGCGCAGCAGCATGGGCACGAGGACGATGAGCCACACCACCACGATGGCGAGGTACAGAGGGGAGCTACTCATCACCCCTCCTCACGATGACGGCCGCTGGACGTTGACCGACACTTCGTCGACACCGCGCCGCGTGGAGTCCCCGGGGAAAGAGACGTTCCCCCACGGGACATCGTTCCGGCCCCTCCCTGGACCCGGGGTGATTCCCGTGCTTCATATCCACGCGTTGCCCGCATCGTCAATGCGTCTATGTTCCGCACGGTACGACCCCGTGTCCATAAATGCGCCACATTCCGACCGGAGTGTCGCAAGATTGTGGACCCTCTGTTTCGGTCGTGACGTCCTTGGCCGAGAAAACGCAGGTCACACTCTGACTGCGGAGCGCATCACCAATTCAACGCAAAGTAATGAATCAATGTCGCTAAAGTGATGTTTAAGTTCTGGGCACACCCGTGATGGTGTCACGTTCGGTGGGATCATGGATGTGGACTCGCCGGATCACGTGGACCCCGACCGCCGTTCGGGCCTTGGGGCCCCAAAGCGGAACCGGGGCCGGAACCAGGCTCGACCGAGGGTCCGGAAGGTGTTCCATGACGCCATCGGTGCATCATCCCTTGGGGGACCTCCTCCGCGGTGATCGCATAACAGATGTGGTCACGCCAGGCTCCGTCGACCCACATCCACGGGTTCTAGCATTTGGGGAGTAGGTTTTCTGTTTTTCCCGTACAAGCTGAACACCGGTAAACCTGTGTAAGCGTCCGTTGAAGACTCGACGGCTTCGCCCTCTTTCGCATCACCGCGAATTCCGTGTTCCGGCGCGTACAGAGCG